>JADHTJ010000226.1 GCA_016785015.1 Anaerolineales bacterium | reverse complement strand
CTCGCTTAGCACGCCTTTTCAATATGTAGTAGATACCTTGTGCTTCAATGGCTTTGCCATCACCAAATTATTTCCCTTGTTAACCGTTACAAATATCGGCCCGTTTTCATCTCCCCTAATTTCCAACCAAGCCTCCAATGCAGCAACCGCCCCTTTAACAAGATACACAGTGCGTTCTTTAGAGCGCTTCCCATGCACCTTTAGCATACTTTCTTCCTGGTTGTAATCAGAAAGTTCCAGCTTGGTAACCTCTGCCCTCCTCAACCCACCTGAATACAAAATAGCGATCACAGCCGCATCGCGTGCGCCAATCGGGCGTGGATCGTTGATGCAATCCTGTAATAAAGCCGCTATTTCATCTTTAGATAGCGCACGTCCTGCGGGCAAGGTCTCCCCGATAACCGCCTTCACATGCGCCGCTCGCATATAATTTTCAGCAGACATCTGCCCCAATAACCAGGCTTGCTCCAATGTTCCCCGAAGTGCAGAAAGCATCCGGTTTGCCGTAGCAGGCGCATATCTGTCCATAAGGTAACTGCGCACGGCTGCCGTATGCTGGTAGCGCACTTGAGACCAGTCAATACTGAAACAGTTAGCGTCCTCTCCTACCAGTATTCTTGCGATCATATCCAAGGCGTTTTTCTGTGGACGACGACCATTCTTCGTGAGCCTAGCCAAATAGACCGCTGCTGGATTCTGGTCCAGCGGCAGGACTTCGGACACGCTCAGTTCAAGATTAGATGGGGAGGAAAGAGAAGTTTCGCTGGCCAGCAAAGCCAGCGCATCAAGGTTAAAATCACGCACGGCAGACTCCTTTTGGAATGCCCGCCGTGCTATAATTTGCATCAGCTTTCGTCGTGGCTTGTACCCACGGCGGGGGTTAGACCCGTTCGTGTGTACCACCACACTTACGGGTCGTTTTTTATTGTTTTCTCCCTGTAATTATACCAGAAAACAGAACAAATAAGCTAAGAATAACTCATGTAAATAGGAATTTATTATTCCATTTCATCTAACATTTTGTGCTTTTTGAATGTTGCTCTGTAATAATAATTACACATCTTTTTTTACTATCGCTTGACGATAATACCGCATCGTGATACTATTTTGACATGATAACATCTTTTGTGTCCACCGAAACAGAAAAGATATTTCACGGTCAAGTTTCAACGAAACTGCCAAGGGACATTCAACGAACCGCCCGCAGAAAGCTGCTTTATCTGGATAACGCAATTGACTTACAGGATTTGTTATCCCCACCTGGTAACAGACTTGAAAAACTAAAAGGTGATAGAGAAGGACAACATAGCATTCGCATTAATAATCAATGGAGAATTTGCTTTGTTTGGACAGGTGATAGTGCAAGAGATGTCGAAATTGTTGACTACCACTAACAGGCATTTGCTTGAGGTGGATTTACCGGAAGTAAAGCCACTTTAAAAACAAAAATTCGTGGCAGTATGGAGGCACAAATGGATACGATGTTATCCCCAATTCACCCCGGCGAAGTGTTGCTGGAAGATTTTATTAAACCACTTGGATTGAGCCAGTATCGTTTAGCAAAAGATCTTGGAGTTACGCCAATCCGTATTAGTGAGATTATTAAAGGCAAGCGTTCGATTACAGTAGATACTGCCATGCGCTTGGCGCGTTATTTTGGAACCAGCGCCGAAGTTTGGCTTAGGTTGCAAACGCGCTATGACCTGGAAGCTGCCACAGACAGGGCTGCTCTCATTGAAAAAGAAGTACCTGTTTCGGAACATGCCTAGCTTTTAACTGTCTTTTCGGATCAGCGACTTATGAAAATGACGATGGGATGCCATCGCCATTTTCGTTAATACCAAAGGCTAAATCAACTCAGCCGCTTCTATCACACCTTGCCTTTGTACAGCATCGTACTTTCTCATTGTTGATTCGCTATTCCCTATCTAAGCAGCGGCCGTGCGATCATCGCTCACTTTCTTGTGCCAAAGCCGAAGTGCAGTATGTCGGAGAATATGCGGGGAAAGCCCAAATTAACTTATGTAAATCTACCTATATATATTAGCTCAGTAAAAGAAGAAAACTCTTCAAAAATTTGTGAATAACCTTCTTCTTTTATTTTACGTTTAGAAATTAGCCTTATGCTACCCGAAGATGATCTTTTCGTTTATTACAATCACTTTTCTGCCTTGCCTATTTCATCAGAAATTTGCTCTAAGGACACAGGAAAATAATTCCAACAATCTATACCAACATCTCGGCTATTAGGATATGATGGAAGACCACAGTGTGAATGCCCATAAAGATGCCAACTTCCATAATGAGAGCGATCCCAAACTCGCATTGCATAATGACATAATACAATCAATTGAGGCTGCTCAACGCCAGAGATATTTAACTTGATGGTTGCCAACGGAGGCAAAATAACAATAGGATGCCCAGATTTGGAGAGATATTCTCCTTTTGATGCCCATTTTTTATCATGTCCGCCTGGAACAATTGAGATTTTTCCATTGAGACGAGCAAAATAATTGGTAGCTTGTTCTTGTCCGCCAAGCGTAAAATCGCCTAAGTGATAAAGAATATCATTTGGTTGAATAACTTGATTCCAGTTTGCTATCAAACCCTCATCCATCTCAGAGAGAGTAGTGAAAGGGCGATCGCAGTACTGGATGATATTGGCATGTCCAAAATGTGTGTCTGATGTAAACCAAATGCTCATTATTTTCAACTAAAACGCGTTATTTGGCGCATCGATTGGCTCAAGAATTGCTCGTAAAATTCCATCTGCTTGATAAATACGATTACGGGCTTGCCCTGTTACTTCCTGCAATATGTCATATTTTTCTAGCTTCGCTACCAAACGTTGAGCTGAGAGATAATTGCTCAGATTTAGCCCAGCTTCTAATTGGCGAACAGATAAAACGGGTTGATCCATAATAAAGTCAATAGCCTGCATCAAACGCTCAGAAGTACGCTCTTTTTCTAATTGCTGACTATAGCTTTCGCGCAAATTTACCAACTCTTTAACTCGCGCTTTCGCTTCAAGTGATTGCTCTCGTATTCCTGTCAAAAAAAAACTTAACCAAGCCTCCCAGTCTCCCTTTTGACTGACAGCCAGCAGATATTTGTAGTACTCACTACGATGCGCTTCTATAAAAACGCTCAAATGCAGAAAAGGCTGAGGAAGCAAATCCCAAGCACAAAGCAAGAGCGAAATAAGCAAGCGTCCCACGCGCCCGTTTCCATCCAAAAATGGATGAATGGCTTCGAACTGTACATGGATCATCCCCAAACGAATCAGTAAAGGCAAATCAGAAGGTGCATGAATAAAATCTTCCAATTCATGCAGGCAAGTGTGCATCTCTTCAACAGGAGGTGGCACATATCTGGCTGTTTCTATAGTTGAGCCGGACGCACCAATCCAGTTTTGATTACGCCGAAACTCTCCAGGCGTCCAAATATCGCCACGCACGCCGCGCATCAACTTCTCGTGTAGCTCCCGAATAAAACGTAAACTGACAGGTAGCGTCTCCAGACGCTCCAATCCATATTCCATCGCCTGCACATAATTCTGGACTTCCTGTGCATCGGTATCTGCTTCAAGAAAAGATAAATGCCCCGCTTCATAGGAGTACAATTCCCTCAACGATGTGCGCGTACCTTCGATGCGTGAAGAGATTACTGCCTCTTGACGCACAAATGGTTTTACTGAAATCCTAGTGGGCGAAAATGATTGCCCAACTTCGGCCAATTGCGCTAAGGCGCGTTCAGCTTCAGATAACAAGGTCACCAATTTCGGAGACCATTGAACTTCTGGATGCAGGGGGGCAGGAATAAACGCCCAATACCCACTATCTGTTTGGATAAGGCGCCCCGATGCTGATTTAGAAAACTCACTTGGATTCATAGATACACCTGTAAATAACGATGGATATATTTACATTTTATCTACAAAGTGTAAATAACGCAAGCTCTTATTTACACTTTGACGAATTATTAATCCGCTTAGAGAATTGTAGCTGCTGCATAACAGATTTGATGAGTGCTTGCTCTTCATCGTCTAATTCACAAAGCTGACACTCTTTTACACGCGCGCCTGTATTAACATAATCCCACTTTGAACACCGAACTACTCATCCCAATCCCCATATATCAATTCCGCCACCTTCTCACTAATTTTAGAATAAGCATTCAGCAACGTTTCCATAATCCCTGAATTTAGCACAAAACTAACATTTCCCAACAACCTAACCAGATGGGGATTTCTAGCTTTAACAAATTTTGGGGTCTTTTCTTTTTCGTGTCCAGTTTTATGGGAGCAGTTCAAAACGCTGGTCTTTTCTTTACTCTCACCAATGGCTCTGCGTACATTATCCAGAGAAATGCGGCGGGAACTAAGCAAAAGGACAAATCAGCACCCGCTTATCCCGTGGCGCAAAGGGATTTCTTCATTTGAGATGACTATTTTGAATGCAGGGATTCGCTTTGATCTTGAATTGCCTGTAGCCTGGAAAGGAAATACGAAAGAAGAAGTATATAGCGAAAAGCTTTGGGTTTATATACTGCCATAGTAAATATCTCTGGAGTCAAAAATCCAGATTTAGAGGATGAGAATTTGTCTGCTTGGCATTTTTCCTCAATCCTTATTGAATCACCCCAAATACCAACCTGCCGCCCTTAGTTCCTTGTGCACTGTAGACCGTCGGGTTAGCTATTGACTTTCACAAAAATTAGTTAAGTTCCTGATAAGACCCGAAAGGTTTCCAAAGTAGTCTCGTTGGAAAAGATTCTGTCATGCAAAATCCCCTTTTGATACACGGATTCGTGAGAAAACCTTTCGGGTCTGGCGCTGGAATATAGTTTTCAGACGCTCTCTTAACCAATTTACGCGAATGTCAATAATGATAAAGATAAACGCTCTAAGCCTTCTTTCGTTTCTTCGGGCTCATAACCCGGAGGTTGTAGGTTCGAGTCCTGCCCCCGTTACCAAAAAGCACCTGTAAAAAGTGCTTTTTTCGCTTTTAGCCCCCTTGCACAGGACTGGAGCTTGCGACCTTTTGCTCAGAGGTTCTAATTTTTGATTTGCTCATTCTTGGAAATTGATAGATTAGTCTCATATATAGCTTATGTAAATAGGACTTTACTTCAGCAAAAAGAGTACAGATTTGTATCCTCTTTACTCATATTGCCTTATTTGTGCATGCATAAAAAAACATCCCCGGCGATAAACCGCCGTTATTTCGCCGTTAAACAAAAAAAGGCCTGCTTTTTAGCAGGCCTTTTTGTTATCAAGATATAGCCTTAGGAATGACCTTTATTTCTATCTTGGCATCTAAAGCATCAGCAATTTTTTCCAAGAAAGAAAGGCTTGGTAAACTTCGCCCGCTTTCCAAACGCGCAATCGAAGGTTGGCGTGTACCTACCTTCTCGGCCAGTTCTTCCTGAGTCAGTCCTTGCAAGATGCGCAAACGCGTAATCTGATAGCCTGTCTCGAGTTCAAGGCTTTCAGCAACAAAGTCAGGGTCCTGATTTTGCTTTTCTTGCCAATC
>JADHTJ010000225.1 GCA_016785015.1 Anaerolineales bacterium | reverse complement strand
GATCAGCGGCAGGCTTTTAACGCCAGGGTGTTCGAGCAAGTCAACCGGGAGGTGCTCGATTTAAACAACCAGTCCGCGCCCGATGATATCAATGAGATGGAATTTCGACAGGTTATTGTTCAGGGCGAATATGACCACAGCTATGAAGTGGCCCTGCGCAATCAGGTCTGGAATGACAGCCCCGGCGTGCACTTGCTGACACCTTTGAAAATAGATGCTAGTGATGAAGTGATCCTGGTCGATCGGGGTTGGATTCCGCTCGAAGATCTCACTCCGGAAGAATGGGAAAAATATCAGGAACCAGGGTTGGTTATCGTGCGTGGTGTGATCCGTGCCTCCCAAAGCGGTACTGATTTTGGCTCCCGCGTTGATCCCACACCTATGCCTGGAGAAATTCTTTCCGCCTGGCACCTGGCCGATGTCGAACGCATTGGGGCGCAGATGCCTTATGATTTGCTGCCCGTGTACATCCAGCAAGCTCCAGACCCCGAGTGGGCAGAAATGCCTTATCGATCAGAACCCAATCTGACCCTGTCCGAAGGCCCGCACCTGGGGTACGCGGTACAATGGTTTTCCTTCGCATTGATCCTGCTGGTTGGTTATCCGATCTATGTGCGCCGTGAGAGTATGGTATGAGTATTCCAAATAATCCCAAAGTACAGCGTCGCTCTGAGCTTCATCCCACCCAAAAGGGCACTCAGAACGAGGGTAGGATTGCAATTTCCAAATTGACCTATGACTCCCCCTTTGCAAAGTTATCCCTATTTGTGATGGGCTCCATGCTGCTCTTATTGCTCAGCGGCATCAGCGTGCGCGTATCCGGTGCAACCTCTGCCTGCTCGTGGTGGCCGCTGTGCGAACAAGATAAACTGATCCCAGCGAATTCCCTGGAATGGCTGGCCATGTCCCATCGAATGATCGTTGCCCTGGCAGGAATCTTGATGATCGTCCTTCTGGCGCGCGCTTGGCGTTCGCAGCGCAGCCAGACCGCCATCCTGGTTAGCACGACGGCTGTGACATTGTTGTATTACCTACAATTCATGATGGGGGGTATCAAAGTGATTCGCGAGTTCCCCTTACATCTGATCGTGCTTCACAGCTTTTCGGCAATTGCGATTTGGGCAGCGCTGGCAGCGCAAGTGATATTTGTGGGGTTGGCTGGACGCTCGAAAGAAGCAGAGGTTCTTGAAGCAGCGGAATCGCAAAAGCGAGTCGGCGTATTCAGGGACTTCCTGGCATTGACCAAGCCGATTGTCGTGGCTCTCTTATTGGTGACTACTTTTGCCGGCATGGTCATTGGGGCCAAGGCATGGCCCTCGATTGAAATGACGATTTGGGTGATGTTGGGCGGCTTCATGGCTGCGGGCGGATCCGGCGCAATCAATCAGTACATCGACCGTTATGATGACATCAAGATGCAGCGCACGCAAAAGCGACCTATCCCCTCGGGCCGCCTGACCTCTGGAGAAGGCTTAGCCTTTGGCGTGGCTATGGCGTTGACCTCTTTCTATATCATGGCAGCCTTCGTTAACTTGCTGGCGGCGTTGCTCACCCTGGCAGGGATCATCTACTATGTTCTGCTGTACAGCATCTTTTTGAAGAAAACTACCGTGCAGAATATCGTTATCGGTGGTGGCGCGGGAGCAATTCCTCCTTTGGTGGGCTGGGCAGCCTCAACCGGGAGCCTGAATATCCCCGCGCTTTTCTTGTTCGCCGTGGTCTTCATGTGGACTCCACCCCATTTTTGGGCCTTAGCCATCGTCCGTCAAAAAGATTATGCCAGGGCAGGTGTGCCCATGCTGCCTGTGATCCGCGGGGAAAGTGAAACTCGCTGGCAGATATTCATCTATACCGTTGAACTGGTTGGCCTAACACTGCTACTGCCGCTGTTTGGCCTGGGGGGGAGTATCTATTTTGTGGCTGCGATGGTGCTAGGGGCGCTCTTGCTCTATTCAGCCTGGAGAGTCTGGAAGCAAGGCGGCAACAAACTCGCCTGGAAGATGTACCGCCACTCCAGTATGTATCTGGCGTTTTTATTCCTGGCCCTGATGGTGGACGCGCTGCTGATTGTCTAGGCCTACTCTTCGACGGGTTTGAAATCCAATGAGGCTGAATTAACACAATATCTCATGCCGGTGGGTTGGGGGCCGTCGTTGAACATGTGGCCCAGGTGTGCGCCGCAGCGTTCGCAGGCGATCTCGGTGCGGGTCATGCCAAAGCTTTTGTCAGTTTCAGTGTGAATGGGGGCGTTATCATCAGCAGCGTAGAAACTAGGCCAGCCAGACCCTGAATTGTATTTTGTATCCGAATCGAACAGCACTTCCCCGCAGCCAACACAAAGGAATTTGCCCTTCTCTTTGAAGTCGTTGTACTTGCCCGTGAAGGCGCGCTCGGTGCCTTTCTGGCGCGTGACGTGATACTGTTGCTCGGTGAGCTGCTCGCGCCATTCCTGATCGCTTTTAGAAATTTTGTCAGTCATTGTTTCCTCCGATACCAATAATGTTCGTATTCTAGCGCGCAAGTATTACGAAAGTATGAAGAAATTCTAATCTAACCCCCGTTTTGCTTTTTTGAAATTTAGCCCCTAATTTGTGTAAAGATAGTTGCTTTGGAGTTTTGTTCACGCAAATACTGTATTCACAAATCTTGATTTTGGCATTGCGCGCACATTTTTTGCTATTCTGACCATTTGCAAGTGTTTTCTTGATTTTTTGATATCGGGTGTATCCAAAGTATATTTCCAAAATCGCCAAGAAGAAGTCAGAATTGCAGCATACTCAATAAACAACTGTAAACTATCCCTTTCTGACATATCCAACAATCTGACCTTTTGGTACCCATCCATTAATGTTCTCACTCTACTAAGCACTATGGTAGTACCTTCTGTACATAATCCCACCACTGTCATTCCAAGATCAAATACCTTATGGGATTGATGAGCATCTTCAAAATCAAGAATCGCTTTAAAATTCTCCTCTTCGAACAATACATTGTCGTAAAACAGGTCCCCATGGATCAAGCCAATGGGTAATCCTGACGGTATCTTTTTCCTTAGAGCACTAATTCTATGGGATAACCAGTTTGTATACTTTTGATCTTTGCCATCCTTGATGACTTTAGGATATGTTATTGTCAGATACGTATGTTTATCAGGCAGGAAATCTGGAATTGGAATTTCATGCAATCTTGCCATCGCTGTTCCCGCTTGGCTCAGCAGATTTGCATCTGGGTCTTTTATAACCTGCCCAGTTATATAAGGTTTTACCAAGACTGGTTTTCCCTGATACATTGTTGTTAGATTTTCATTTACTTGTTTTTGAATTCGTGGTGCAGGAAACTCATATTCTGCTAACAGTTCCAATACTTTGCACATGTGAGCAACGCGGACAGGCTCGATTTCAAAGATGGTGAGAATGTATTTGCCTTGTTTTGTATCTAACAAATAATTTGAATTGGCAGCACCTTGTTCTATTGGTTGATGACCTATCAGTTTCAGCCCATACCTAGACGCTAACTCTTGCAGCTCATTTTCCAGAAGTTTTGTATATTGAGTCATTGAATTCAGACCTATTTATTTGCACGGAATCGTGGAAAGAACTTTTCGGATTTCAGGCAATAAATCGGAATATATCTTTGTATATTGAACAAACCCGTGTACACCTTTATTGATTGCTTGTTGGCGATAGGTTGTTGGGGCGAACATGAGCATAATAATAATGCAAGTAGCCGGATCAATTTCTTTGAATTGGGAAATGATCTCAAGACTTTGTTCACCTTGAAAACTTTCACTCAGTAGAATTAAGTTAGGTTTAAATTCTTCTAGCAGTTCAATGGCAAGTTTTTTGTTATGCGCAAGCCCAACAATTTGAATGTCATCATCGTATGAAAAACAATCTTCGATGCTTGTTTGCATATCCGCATTGTCATCAACGATCAGAACTTTCGTGATCATGATAATTACCTTTCGTACACTCTAGGCGGCAATTAAAATTGCTATCCGCTATATCAGAGTAAATAAAACTGCGAAAGGTCAAGCAATATTTGCACTTGCACAGTACTAGTGTATGCATTTATCTCCCCCATCTACACCATGTATTCTAGTTGAATTCAATTGTAACAGATATATTTTGTCTAAATTATGAGAGAAATATGGTTCTCTAGGAATCGCCGTGAGGTCTCTCACGGCAATTCCCATAGATCCTGAAATATATAATTATCTCGAAATGGACAATAAATTATCGATCACTGAAATTGATAATCCCTTCTTAAAAAGAAAACAGGACAGCTTTTAGAGCTGCCCTGTCCACGTTCATTTCAATCCGTTGTATTAAATAGCTACAACATTTTGAGCATTGGGGCCTTTTTGGCCCTGTTCTACGGTGAACTCCACTCGTTGGCCTTCTTCGAGGGTTTTGAAACCTTCGGCAATAATGGCATTAAAGTGAACAAAAATGTCTCCACCATTGTCACGTTCGATAAAGCCATAACCTTTACCACCGTTGAACCATTTTACTGTACCTTGTTCTCTCTCCATGATTTGGAACTCCTTTCTTTTTAAATTTGCTGGGTTACGCATGGGTTCCAAATCAAAGGTTTATCTTTTTATCAGAACTTCTGTTTAACAAGCACCGTAGTTTAACACACAATTTAAAAATTTGGGGAATATTTTCATAATAATTCTTGTTGAATTGCTAAATGGTGTATAAGGCTGATTTATTTAGGAGTTTAATAATTCAGCCATTTTTTCTTGGGCATGCGGTAATGGTACAGAGAGAGAGTACACCCACTCTACGAGCAGAGAATTTGTGGCGCGTTCGAGAATTGATTTGTCCACATCACTTAGTTTAATATCTTTATCTTTGCCAAAACCAGTTAAATCTCTCACGATGCGGCAAATTGATCTGAGTTGACCCTCATTCATCAGTTGACTGAGTTGTTTTTTGCGTTTTAGATGATCTTCAGAGAGCGGCTCAATTGGGCTTTGTAAAACCGAAAATAGTTTTCTGAACTCTTTTTTCGATTTAGGTGCACGCAAATTATGACGATCCTCAGCATCGATCGGCACCCAAACTGTCAGAGATGGTGTTTGAAAAACGTAGCAACTTACAGTTTCACCATGAACCATTTTTTCTTCGATATCCGAAATCTTACCAAGACCATGGTTCAAGTGAATTACTTCTTCGCCAATTTGAAAAGCCATATTGACTCTCTTTTCTGTATTCTGATTGAAACAAATAATCTAAAACTTCTGCCCATATCTAATGAATAACCAGAAACCGCCATCCGGATTAGGGGATGGCAGCATTAATTCGGAAATGGGACGAGCAAACTCATTATATCATAGGCACATAGTAGAAAGCGTATCCCAAAAAAAAGACCCTCGTGAGAAGGGCTTGTGCGCACCTGTAGGGACTCGAACCCCCAACCTTTTAATTCGAAGTTGCGGCAAAATGCGTCCATCCCATAATAGTGTCCATTGAGTCTACAGATTGGAATATGAGGGGGTCAAAACGTCCATTGCGTCCATTTTTTCTATAGTTTCCATACGGGTTGCACCACGGTTGCACCGGTAAGAAGGATGGGTAATTTTACACTACAAGATA
>JADHTJ010000224.1 GCA_016785015.1 Anaerolineales bacterium | reverse complement strand
TCCCATATATTCCGGCGGGAAACTCGCTTGGTGGCTTTTTGCGGTAAAGTCATTCGTGTTTTTCCGTGTACAAACTAGAAACTGTCGGGTAGCTAGTTTAATTTGCCAGTTTATTTTATTCTTCAATTGTCAGACATGTCAACTTACAAACATCACTAAAATTTAGCCAAAAGAAATGGGGCATCTTGTATAAAGATGCCCCATTTCAGATTGATCAAAAATATTTAATCTTTTACATACGGGATGCCCAGCGCTTCGGGTTTGGCCGCTCCCCAGCGTGTCCTGAACCATTTCATCGACATACTAAATAAAACGATCAATGTGATGGCGAAGGGCACTGTCCTCCAGACGTATCGAGAGAATAAGCCAGGCAGAACCAATTGTGGGTTGAGCGATAACTGCCAAAGGGTGCCGAACAGTAATGAGCCGGCCAGCATAATGAAGGGATTCCACATCGAGAAGAAGACCAAAGCCAGGGCAATGAATCCCCACCCCATCAGGAAGTTGTAATTCCATACAGGGTTGTAATTCAGCGCATAGACCGCGCCAGCTAATCCCATCATCATCCCCCCAACAATGGAGCACCAGTACCGCGTTCGAGCTACATTGACACCTGATACTTCAGCTACAGATGGATTCTCTCCAACAGAGCGAATCTGTAAGCCCAAACTGGTCTTCGAGAGTACAAACCAGGTGGTAATTACGAGAAACACGCCTACAAAGAAGAAGGGCGAAACACCCAGGAAAGATGGAATTCTATCCATGCCCAAAGGACCGGTGAAAGGATTGCCAATGTAGGTTGTCAGGCCAAAACCCATGATCCAGATACCCATGCCGCTGACGACCTGATCACCGCCTAATGTGATGGAGAAGAAACCATGTAAAAGGCCAAGCAAAGCGCCAATAGCAATGCCCACCAAAAATCCCAGCAAATAGCTGCCAGTGACTTGGGCGGTCATGAACCCCAATGTCGCTCCAAAGAGCATCACGCCTTCCACACCAACATTGATCACGCCCGATCGCTGACCGATCAACTCACCAATGGCCGCTATTGTAAATATCGTCGATGCATCCAGACTTCGAATAAAAAACTCATTCATCTGAAGTCTCCTTCCTTGTATTAGTAAAAACAATCTGATAACGATAAAAGAATTGAAATGCAACCAGCGTAATCATGAGAACACCCAACAGGGCGTAATCAATCCCAAAGCCAAGTTTCATTTTTCCTTGCACAAACCTACCCCCATTGGTCAGGCCACCAAAGAGGAAAGCATATGGAATGGCAGCAATGGGATTTCCCTGAGAGATCAATCCGCAGATAATGCCGTAAAACGCCAGATCGCCGATGGACGCATAAGTCCGTGCAATTTTGTACACCCCGGGAACGGCGGCGAAATAATGGTATCCTGCAATACCAGCAATTGCGCCACCAAGAACAAATACCAAAACGGGTATTTTGATTCCACTGATACCAGCATATTGTGCGGCGGCCGGGTTTTGACCATAAGCTCTAATCTGGTAACCAAGCTTTGTTTTGGCCAATACCCAATATAGCAAAAATGCAATCACTAGGGCTAATATCAGCGTAAAGGGCACATCCATAAAAATGGGTGGATAAAGGGATTTGGGCAGTTCAAAACTTTCCCCTCTGCCACTCGGGTTCATAAATAGTCCACCATCTTTGATCATGAAAGAAACCAACCAAAACATGATGAAGTTCAACATCATGGTGACTACAATCTCGTTGAGGTTATATTTTCCCTTCAGATAACCAGCGATTACCCCGATCAGAATACCCCCGATCATTGAGCCAACAATCATTAAGGGGATGATGATTTCGCCAGGATATTCGGCAAATTTAGCTCCCTTTACGCCGAAAGCGTACATTACCGCAAATGCGCCCAGAGCACCAGTATAAAGCTGGCCGGTCATACCAATATTCCACAAACCTGCTCGAATGGGTACGATAAAGGCACAGGTGCACAAAAGAAGGAAGATAAACCGGTTTATTGTCAGCGGCAAGCCAAAGGGATTGAAAAAAGCGTAATCGAAAATCTCTTTGTATGCTTCAAGAGGATTGGCATCGGCCTGAATGAAGATCAGGCTGAATAACATCAGCGCGAAGATCACTGCGATGAGAGAGATCAGCGCGGCTCGCCAACCCGGGAGTGACTCACGTTTTTTCAGAGTTAGTTCGTATCCTGCAATCCTCATGATCCTGCTCCCTCAACCGATATTCCAGCCATCATGGCGCCCACATCTTCCCGTTTGGCATGTTCACCAGGTAATATGCCCATAATTTTGCCTTCGTAGACTGGTGCAACCCAATCGCTCATCGACAAAATTTCATCCAGATCTTCTGAAATTAGAATGACGGCGGCTTTGTTTTGCTTTGCTTCAATCAGTTTGTTGCGCACGAATTCAGTTGCACCAACATCTAACCCCTGTGATGGCAGATCTGCAATAACCAGTTTGGGTTTGCGGGAAAGCACCCGCCCCAAGATGACTTTCTGTAAGTTTCCGCCAGAAAGACTCTTGGCCGTTGTATCGGGTCCGGGGGTTGCTACACTAAACTCATCGATAATTTCATTAGTCAGCGCGCGCATCTTCTTGTAATCCAGCATGCCACCCCTGGAGAATTCTTTATCAAAGTAGTAGTTCATCATCAGGTTTTCGATGAGAGAGAATTCGCCAATCGAGCCGACATCGATACGGTCCGCAGGAATATATCCGATGCCCGCCTGCCATCTTTCCAAGGCAGAATCCTTGGTGATATCTTGGCCTTCAAGTGTGACTTTTCCTTCCTGCTCATCACGAAGACCGGCAATCACCTCCACCAACTCTCGCTGCCCATTTCCAGAAATTCCTGCAATGCCAAAAATTTCGCCTTCATGAATAGTGAAAGTCATTTTATTGACGGCCGTCACACCTTTGTCACTGAGGGCTGAGAGATTGTCCACTTCCAGGACAGGTTCGCCCCTTTCAACTGTAGTTCTCTCAACTCTAAAGATGACATCTCTACCCACCATTTCGTTTGCAAGGCTCTGTTCAGTTGCATCGGCGGTATTAATTCGGCTGACGACTTTGCCACGTCGCAGCACAGTCACTCTCTCGCTGATCGCCAAAACAATGGGCAATTTATGGGTAATGAAGGGCACAATGGCCATATCTTGAGATGACATCGTATTGATTGATGCCATCAGCGCTTCTGTCTCTATGGGGGTCAGGGCAGAGGTCGGCTCATCGAGGATAAGCACTTTCGCCCCGCGGTAAAGGGCCTTGAGAATTTCCACTAACTGCTTCTCACCCTCAGAGATCTGCCAAACCTTGGCTCTAAGATCGAGCATGAATCCGTATTTTTCGCTGAGGGCCATTATTTCTTCCTCAGCGCGCTTGAGATTCAAAATTGTGCCAGCCCGGGGATGACCAAGGATGATATTTTCGATCACAGTATGGGCGGGTACCAACTTTCGATGTTGGTGGACCATACCGATCCCTAAATCGATTGCATCCAAGGGGGATTTAAATTTTACGCTCTTACCCCCAACGGTGAGTTCTCCTTCATCGGGCTGATACAACCCGAATAGGATATTCATCAGGGTGGTCTTGCCCGCTCCGTTCTCTCCGAGGATGGCATGAACCTCACCTGCTTTTATCTCAAAATCGATGTGATCATTAGCAATTACCCCAGGGAATCGCTTGGTAATGCCCTTGGCCTCTAGAACCGTGTCACCGCGTTTTATGTTGTCTAGGAGCATGTCATCTACCTATCTCACTGTGTGATTTGTGAACTTTATGAAGAAAAAATGAAATAATTATGGCATCAATACGGACGAGGCTCCCATCTCTGGGTTATGCCCCAAAGAACGGGAGCCTCATCTTGTTACTAGAAACTTACTTGCATTTAGTCAAAGTGAAAGGATTCTTCCTTACTCCAAGACTATCATGCCTTCAAGGTCGAAGTTGAATTCGAACAGCAGCCAGGCATCGGTGGGGACTGTGTCAGCAGCCTTGGCTTCAGTACCAGCGGCGGGAACAGGCAGACCCTCAAGCTCCAGACCGGTGCCATTGCTGACCAGGGCGTGAGCGGTGAATGGATCCCATTCACCAGCCATCATTTGTGTACGACGCAGTTCAACAAGATCAACAATCTCTTGCGGAATTAGCGGCAGTGCAACAGGACTGATGGCCTCAATGCCAACTTTGCCGTCATTCATGATATCAATGGTAGCGATTTCAGTACCATCTGCCAAGGTCATGGATGATTCCATACCCAGGTAAAGGACTGTTTCAGGAGCTTCACCAGCCATCATATCCATGATGATCTCGTTGTAGAGAACTTCCCAACGAGTATCGAAGGAAATCGCAACTGAATTAGCATCACCCCAACCGTAGAAACCAGTGATGTCCATGTCTTTACCCACGAACCAGATGCCCTTCTCGATAGCAACATCTAGAGCTGAACCGGAGTCGGTCTGCTGAGTAATAACATCAACATTGTACTGATCAACCAATGTTTCAGCGATAGCGCGCTCTTCAGGGGGGGCATACCAGTCACCTGCGTACTTGGCGTAAACAGTGATGTCTTTACCAAGAATTTCGGCGGCATCCATGACACCCAGGTAGAAACCAGCCGTGCGGCGGATAACCTGCACAACTGGGAAGGCAGAGACGATACCGATGTTACCGGTTTCAGTCAGTGCGCCTGCTACTAAACCTTCCAGATATAGTGCCTGATACTGGCGGGGGAAGACTCGTAGGAAGTTGTCTTTGAAGGTGGGGTCACTACCAATGATGGACACAAAATTCACATCAGGATATTTCTCGGCAATCTCAGCCAAGGGCATACCCATGAATTCGGCATTACCAACAACGATGTCGGCGCCATCATCAGCAATCATCTCTTCGGCGAAGGGAACACTGACGTCTGGCATAACTTCTTCGCGGTAGACGTAAGTCAGGTTGTCGTATTTCTCAGCCAATCTTTCGCCAGCACGGTGATGAGCGCCGGACCAGGTGGTGCCTTCGATAATACTGAAGTGTTCGATTGCCAGGGTCAGTTCGACTGCTTCCATGGCCTCTTCTTCAGCAGGCATCTCTTCGCCCATTGCGGGCAGAGTGGCGACATTACCAGCCACAATTTCGGGAACCAAAGCATCGATCTCAGCTTTGAGTTCAGCAGGAACTTCAACAGAGCCAAAACCAAGGCCAACACCACCGTTATCGAGGGTGCCCAGGTAGTTGCCACCAACGAAGGTGCCGTCAATGGCTGCATCAATGGTCTCATGGACATATAAGTCCATGTTCTTCAGGGCGCTTGCCAACACGTACTCAGCCTGGCTCGCGAAAGCCACGGACCAGTCGTTGTCCACGCCGATGATCCAGCCAGCGCCGCGCTCTTCCATCACTGCCAATGTTCCAGCACCCACAGGTCCTGCAACCGGCATGATGATGTCTGCGCCTTCGTCCATCAGGCTCTCGCCCATGGTGCGGCCGTCATCTGTGCTCTCGAAGTTACCCACGAAGAGACCGTTGCGTGCAGCAGGATCCCAACCCAGGGTCTGAACCTCGGTGCCGTGGGCAGCATTGTATGCTTCCACGCCCAGCACGAAGCCATCCATGAAGA
>JADHTJ010000223.1 GCA_016785015.1 Anaerolineales bacterium | reverse complement strand
CGAACTCCGCGTCTCAGCGGTGAAAGTTGCATCAGAATTGTGTTCAATCTACCCTTGACCATTACATTTGTTTTCATCTTCCAAGAAATTCGTGACATTTGTGGCATTCGATTTCATTCGTGATTTTACATTTTTAGGCGACTGAAAATTCCTTCTTCCTTTTATGTTTTTCCAAGGTTTCAACCAGGATGTGAGCGATTTGACGGGCTGCATTTGGACGCGCTAACTTCTTGCACGCATCCACAGTTCGATCATATTGCTCAGTGTTATCGAGCCAATTTCTCAGAGCGCCCACAATTTGATCCGGACGCGGCGCCCAAACACCCGCCCCATCTGAAACAACATAGGGGATATTACCTGACTCTTGACCGGGCAGATGGCTGTATAGGATCATCGGTAGGCCAGCATTCAATGCTTCGGTGATTGTCCCCGGACCCGCTTTAGTAATCAGCACATTGGCGGCGCGCATAAAGTCGGGCATCTCCCGCACAAAGCCATACACGAATGTGGGCATGGGGTAGTCATTAGCTTCCAATTTGGCCTTAAGCGCTTTATTGCGTCCAGCAATAACTACTAACGCAATAGGTAGATTAACTTTGGAAATAGCCTGGACAACTTTCTCTAAGGGTCCCATGCCCTCACCCCCGCCGACCAACACGACTACCGGTCGATCAGTGGGCCAGCCTAAATGCTGGCGCAGCTCTTCAACATCTCCAGGTGGCTGACAGAATTGATCCGCTACTGGTAAGCCAACAACGCGTACCTGTTCGGGTTCCAGCAAAGATTTGATTGCCCGGCGTCGAGCGGCTTCGGTGGGCACAATGCAAAGATCAACCCAGCGGTGGTACCAACTGGCATGCACGCTTACTAAGTCAGTGACTACCGTGACAAATGGTGGCCGCTCATGGCCCAATGCGCGTAACACTGGTTCATTGGCAAGCGAATGTACAGAAACAATCAAATCACTGGGGTGTTCCCTGACCAACCTGCGATAAGAACTACGTACATAAGGCCAGGCACTGGCTGAAAGGACACTGACCCGCTTCGGGCCATCGCTCAAATGATATCCCAACCCCCAGGCCTGTGGAGCACGCACAATACGAGGGTACAGAGCCGGGAGCATCTTCAACGGAGGGGGAGCGTAATCCTTGAAGATATCAACCATTTCAGTGCGGTATTGATCACCATACTCAAGGTTCAACGCTTCGATGATTGCTTCTGTCGCGCTGCGATGGCCGCCGCCTGTGTCGGAAAACAAGAAAAGAATATTTGGTTGGTGTTTAGCTGGGGTGTTCATGATTCTCTTCAGACGATATGATGCTCTTGAGCCGCTGAGCTAACTTGCGCCGAGAGAGCATAACCAAACGCCCGCATCCCAAACACTCCAGGCGGATATCTGCACCCATACGGAGCACTTTCCACTCGTAACTGCCGCATGGATGCGGCTTGCGCAAACGCACGCTATCATGCAATTTCAAGTCTGGGAGCATAGCAGCGGCATTATAACATGGTGAACATTTGCATCCTCCCGCAGGTTTGGTAACCTGCGGGAGGATAGGTGAGGATGGTATAATTCCCCCAATAGAGGTATTTGATGCTTGGTCTTGAATTCTCCACGTTAGTCGCCCGAATTATTGTCCTTTTAACGGCATTTTCTTTCCATGAATTTGCCCATGCCTGGATGGCAGATCAATTTGGTGACACCACCCCACGCTACAACGGACGGTTGACTCTCAACCCCATGGCGCACCTGGACCCCCTCGGTTCATTGATGCTGGTTGTGGCTGGTTTCGGATGGGCGAAGCCCGTTCCTGTGAATCCAAATGTTCTGCGCCAACGCTCGCCTGCGGCGCTGATGTGGGTGGCGCTAGCCGGGCCAATGTCGAACTTATTGTTGGCCATCCTGGCCGCAATCCCTTTCCGCCTTGGCCTGATCACCTTGGAACAAGCCTTTATTAGCACCGGCGGACTCTTACCGACTCTCCCCCAGTTTTTATTCCAGTTCATTTATATCAATCTGATCTTGATGCTCTTCAATTTGATCCCCCTGGCACCGCTGGACGGTGAAAAGATCGCCGATTATTTCTTTCCGCCTTCCTGGTCAGATTTTTTGGCCCGCATTCGCCCCTATGGCCCCATGATCTTGATGGTGCTGTTCATCGGCGGCCCATACCTGGGCATCGACATTTTAGGCTGGATCATTGGCCCAGCGCTTCGATTTTTATTCAGCGCTCTGGTTGGATGAAGATCAACAGTATCTCTTACCGTATTGGACAATTCTGGCTGGCCGTTCGATCGCCAGCACCTACAACCGAAGAATTAGCAATCGCAAAAGAAGTGCTCACCCCCTCTCAAATGGCACTCTTCACTCAAATGCAAGCCAGCGAAAAAACCCACAGTTTGCAGATGTTAAAAACGATTCAATACCAGGGCGAAGGGCATCCAGATTTGTTGACAGCCGCCCTGCTTCACGATGTTGGAAAAATCCGCTACCCAATGCGTTTATGGGAGCGGGTTTTTATTGTATTAGGGAATAAATTCTTTTCTAGATTAGCAAAAACCTGGGGAGACGGTACCGCGCGCGGGTGGAGGCGCCCCTTTGTTGTCGCCGCGCAGCATCCCTTATGGGGGGCTGATCTCGCCATTGAAGCTGATACTACCCCCCTGGCAGCATCCCTGATTCGTCGTCACCAAGAAACCACCCCATTGGATCATGAAAATTCATTAGAAGATCGTTTGCTCTCCATTCTTAGGAGCGCGGATAATCAAAATTAGGGAGCGTTGATTTGAAAATCCAACTCACCATCATCGGATTAGGTCAAATTGGTTCGTCTTTCGGTTTAGGTTTGGCCGGTCAAGAGAAATTGCTCAAACGCGTTGGGTACGATATCGATCCTGGTATTGCCAACCAAGCCCGCAAAATTGGCGCCGTGGATGAAACGGCTAATAACATCCCAAGCGCGGTCAAAAATTCTGATGTCATTCTGATGTCGATCCCTGTGGATCAGATGCGTGAAATGATGGAGATCGTCGCCGAGGGAATGAAGCCCGGCGCAGTGCTGATGGATACAGCTCCAATCAAAGCCAAAACCGCTGAATGGGCTGAAGAACTTTTACCCAAAGAGTGCGAATTCGTCGGCCTGACCCCCGTAGTCGCACCCCAATACTTACTCAGCGATGAAACCGGCATCGACGCAGCTCACGAAGATCTCTTCCAAAATGGGTTGATCGCCATTTCCACACCCCCAGGCACCGACTCAAAAGCGCTCAAGTTAGCCGCAGACCTTATCCGGTTGACCGGTGCTTCTCCCCTATTTGCTGACCTGATGGAAATGGATGGTTTGATGACTGCCACTCACGCTGTTCCCCAAATCATGGGCGCGGCGCTGCTCAACGCCACGGTGGATCAACCGGGATGGCGTGAAGCCCGCAAAATTGCCGGGCGCGCCTATGCTGAGGTTTCCGGATCAATCATGCATTTAGGAGAGCCAGGCGCGCTGACCAGCTTAGCCATGCTCAACCGCGAGAATATGCTGCGCGTATTAGACAGTGTCATCGCATCTTTGAAGAATCTGCGCGACGATATCCGTGATGAAGATACCGAAAAACTCTCTGAAAGATTAGAACGCGCCCGCAAAGGTCGCGAACGCTGGTGGCAAGAACGGCAGCAAGGCGATTGGTCATCGGAAGGGCGCCCCAAGATCGATAATCGGTCGGCGGCTTCAAGCATCTTTGGCAATCTGCTGCGCTTTGGCGGCAAGCCGCGCGCTGATGATGATCGCGAGTAGTTCTTTTAGCAGAAAATAATCAACCTTTAGATTGCACGCAAAGACGCAAGGGCGCAGAGATAATCATAGAATATCGTCGATCTTTGCGACTCTGCGTCTTGGCGTGAGAATGTTCAAGTTTATTTAGACCAGTAATCTTACAAAATAATGCCTTGCTATTGCTACATCGTCGAGTGCGCGGATGGTACCCTTTATACTGGTTGGACCACCGATCCGCAACGCAGAGAGAAAGAGCATAACGCCGGCCGCGGTGCAACATACACTCGCATCCGTGGGCCAGTAAAATTGGTCTATATCGAAGAACAACCTAACCGCTCAGCAGCCCTAAAACGCGAACATGCCATCAAGAAACTTACGCGAGCGAAAAAACTCACCTTGATAGAAACAAATCCATTTTCCAATTTTTAACATCCAACTTCTAAACCTCGAGGCAAATATGACCGACAAACTCACCTGGATTGACGAAGAACTGAACAACCTCCACGATGGGGGGCTGTACAACAACATCCGCACCCTGGGATCACCCCAAGGCGCCTGGCTGGTTGTTGATGGGGTGAAAACCATCAACTTCTGCTCCAACAATTATTTGGGATTAGCTAACCACCCCAGGATCGTGGCTGCGGCTAAGAAAGCTATGGAAAAATACGGCGTCGGCCCTGGAGCGGTGCGCACCATCGCTGGCACCATGGATCTGCACGTCAAACTAGATCAACGCCTGGCTGAATTCAAGGGCGTCGAATCAGCCATTACTTTCCAGTCGGGATTCACGGCTAATACAGGTACGATCCCAGCTTTGGTGGGCAAGGAAGATGTGATCTTCTCTGATCGCCTAAACCATGCCAGCATCATCGACGGCTGCCGCCTCTCGGGCGCAAAAATTATCGCATATAAACATTGCGACACCGAAGATCTGGATGCGCAACTCAAAGAACACCGCGCGAACTTCCGTAGAGCAATGGTCATCACCGATGGCGTCTTCAGTATGGATGGTGATATTGCTCCATTGGATAAGATTTACGAAGTCTCAAAGAACTATGCTGCCATCTTGATGGTCGACGATGCCCATGGGGAAGGCGTGCTTGGCACTGGCGGACGTGGCATTGTGGATCACTTCGGCCTGCATGGCAAAGTCGACGTTGAAGTGGGTACCATGTCCAAAGCCTTTGGTGTCATGGGGGGCGTGGTAGCCGGGAACCCCAAAGTAGTCGAGTGGCTGCACCAACGCGGCCGCCCCTTCCTGTTCTCCTCGGCGATGACCATCCCCGACGTGGCCGCTTGCATTGAATCCATCAACATGCTCGAAGAATCCACTGAGTTGGTTGACAAGCTGTGGGCTAATACAGATTACTTCAAAACTGAGATGCGCAACTTGGGCTTCGATACTGGCGAGAGTGTTACTCCAATCACACCCGTTATGCTGGGTGAAGCACCCTTAGCACAGCAGTTCAGCCGAGAACTCTTTGAAGCAGGAGTTTTCGGGATGGCGTTGGGTTTCCCCACCGTGCCACGCGGCAAAGCTCGCATCCGCGTGATGATCTCCGCTGCCCACGAACAAGACGACCTCGACCAGGGCTTGGAAGCCTTCGCCAAAGTTGGACGCAAGCTAGGGGTTATTGCCTGAATTAATAGGACACGGATCTCACGGATGACTCTACTGCAAAAAGCCACCAAGCGAGTATCCCGCCAGAATATATGGGGGTGGTTGCGGTGCAACCACCCCCTGAGTGTCTTGATAGTATGAGTAATTAGGGATACAATCCGGCACATTCCACCATGCGAGGTGAACTATCAAAAAGCGACCCCGACATCGGCCTGAGCGCCGCTTTCCGGATGCAGAACGTGTCATCGTAGAATGCG
>JADHTJ010000222.1 GCA_016785015.1 Anaerolineales bacterium | reverse complement strand
AAAGTCGCGCCCCATCGAGAACAAGAACAGCGGAACCGTGAAGACCAACCCCACAGTCAGAAAATGGCGCTGCTGCGCAATCTCAGCTTCTCTCGCTTTGCGTTCGGCATCTTCCGCTTCGCCACCCAGAACAACCACATCGAACCCAGCATCTTTGACTGCTCGACGAAGTTCACTCTGCGAGACAATCGTGGGGATATAGGTCACTTTGGCGCGTTCATTGGCAAAATTGACCTGGGCGCTAGTGACGCCATCCGATTGCGAGAGAACATTTTCCAGGCTGCGAGCGTCATTATCGTCACTCATGCGCTGGATCATAAAGTCGGCTTCACCGCTGGCAACGCCAAAACCAGCCCGGTCGATTCGAGCTAAAAATTCATCCAGCCCTGCTTGATTGGGGTCGTATTCGATGGTGGCACGCTCAGACGAAAGGTTGACATTAGCAACTTGAACGCCGTCAACCTTCTTGATATTACGCTCCACGGCAGCAACGCAGTTGGCACAGGTCATCCCTGTGATTGGTAAAGTGAGTTGTTTCGTTTCTGTCATCAGTGTGACAAATCCCCTTTCATCGCTGCGTATTCATCGCGGTTGATATCGCCGCGCGCATAACGCTGATCCAATATTTCGCGCGCAGTCAAGGAATACGCAGCAGACGCTGACCGCTGCGTATTATTGCTTAATACGACAGATCGAACTCCCCAAATAACGAGTGCGATTAAGCCACCCCAGAATAGGAGCATCATTATTCCCCCAAAAATCATGCCGCCCCAGCCGAATCCATGTCCATACCACATAAGAAACTCCTTACAACCTTACTACAATAAATGCGGGGCTTCAAAATATCGCCCCGCATTTATAAATTTTGATCTCAAATTACGCCATGGCCGGGAAATTAATCTCGGTCAATAAATTTTTGATGCTCTCTTCGGTAGCAGGGGTGTCAAAAATAATCGTTGCGGTCTTTGTCTCAGGGCTGGCCTCGACGGATTGGACACCTTCGAGGTCGCCGACTTCCATTGTGACAGTGTGGACACAGTGTCCGCAGTTAATATTAGGAATGCTGTAGGTTACGGTTGTCATGGGTTGCTCCTTTTGGAAATTAGAAAATAGTTATTAGAAGTTGGAAGTTGGATGTTAGAAGTTGGATGTTGGATGTTGGAATTTGATCGTTTGGCTAGACCTTTGTGGCAGCTTCGAAAACGTCGGCGATTTCTTGAAGCACGCGCTCGCGGTCATCGGGATTATCACCGCGCACAGCCGTGATCAAACAGGAGTTGAGATGCCCTTCCAGGATCATACTGCTGACCTTGTTGAGCGCGGCCTGCGCGGCATTGATCTGCTGGATGACATCGATGCAATACTTATCGTCCTCGATCATCTTTTGAATGCCGCGAAGATGCCCTTCGACATTTTTCAAACGGTGCAGCGCATCGTCATGCTTCATTATCATTACTCCTTGGTTACTTCGCCAATACCCCCCCCTGGGGGGTGGGGTAACAATATAATACCAAATAAGGGGAATGTTGTCAAACGGGAAATATATTCTTAACTCATGTTACGCACGCGTAGCAAAAAAGTCCTGAAAATAGGGGGCGAAGCCCCCGCCCCTATTTTCAGGGATATTTCTCTTTGGGTTGCGTAACATCAATTCCAAAAATTCTGCTGTCAACCCATATCAGCGCACATCTTCATTCCAGATGCACTCATTGTGCTAAGGCCTGGTTAAACGACTGGCGAAAACTATCTCCAGAGACAATTCCTGCCCATTGCTGCAGGATATTCCCTGCCCCATCGATCAGGAAAAATTGGGGTTGGTATCGAAAACCAAAGTATCGTTTAAATTCTTCGGTGGCGGGGTCATCAATATCCAGATACACAAAATTGATCTGTTCATAATATTCAACTTCTAGCCCGTGCACGACGGGCGCCATATTACGGCAGCTCGTTCACCAATAGGCGAAGAATTCGACCAGTTGCACTTCTCCTGAGGCTAAATTGACTGCGCCGGGAGAGGTTGCAGACAAGTCCGCTCTGACCGTGGGTGCTACCTCTACAACTACTTCCGTTGGGGTTGGTTCAGGCTGAATTGCGGTAGGGGCTTCTGTTGGAGTTTGGCTTGCCACGGATGTTTCTGTTGGTTGCAGTTGAGCTTCCTCAACCTCCACATCCTCAACAGCGTTTGAGGACTCAACTGCTCCTTCAGCAGCAGATTCGCTCGCATCAGGCGCCGCCTGTTCTTCAGGCGCCGCGGCATCACCTGCTGCTTGGGGTTGCTCCATAAAGCCTGCGACCCCACAGGCAGAAAGAGTGAGTGCTGCAAATAACAGCAGCACAAATATAAAGTGAATTTGTTTTATCAAAGGTTTGCTCCTTTCTAAGGTAAGTCGTCCTAACATCGTATCATCTTACATAAAAGATATGAATTATTTATAAACTATAGATTAAGGAATTATGTGAACCAGTCGACCCTCCACGCAGCCTCGCCCCGGAATGAATTCCAGGGCTACAAAATAACACCGCATAAATCCGGTTACCACGTCGTTTCCCAGCCCGATTCATCGGGCATTGTATTTTAGCCTGGTGATTCATCACCAGGCGCAGAACAACGTAAAGGTGTAATATGAAAATTCCATTTCCAGCTTATTGCCCTTCCTTCGGCAGCCGAGGCCTGCACTGCGACCTGGGGAGCGCGAAGCCCGCCCTTGGGATACGGGTCTCGCTTCGCTATCATCGGCCGCTTCGCAATCAAGCTCCCTCAGAGTAACAAATGATTTTTTAAGATAGGCTCTTGACACATACCCCTACAAACTCTTACACTAAACAATGAAAGGATGCTTATCTTTGAAAACTCTCGATAAAAAATACCGTCTCCCCCTCTATTTTTTGATTTTGCTGCTTAGTGCGGCCTGGATCTGGGTCAGTGCAGCGCCCGAGGGCAGTACCAGCGCTGGGGAAATTCCTGCCCCGCAAGAGGGATTCCTGGCACCAGATTTCACCCTCGAAACGCTGGAGGGCGAATTAATGACACTCTCCGAACTGCGCGGTTCACCTGTACTAATCAACTTATGGGCCAGTTGGTGTGGGCCCTGCCGGGCCGAGATGCCCGCCATGCAGCGCATCCACGAAAAATACGGGGATGAGTTCATCATTTTGGCAGTCAATGCCACCCATCAAGATAGCCCCAACGCGGCAGCCGCCTTCGTCAGCGAGCTCGGCCTGACCTTTCCCATACTACTCGACCACGATGGCAGTGTTTCTACTCAATATCAACTCCGATCGCTGCCGACATCCTTCTTCGTCAATCGGGATGGGATCATCGAAGAAGTTGTCATCGGCGGCCCCATGTCTGAAGCTTTGCTCCAAACCCGCATCGAAAGCCTGCTTGAGGAGGCCCCCTAATGCTGCCAATCCTGCAAATCGGTCCCTTTGCGATGCAAACGCCCGGCCTGGCGCTGCTCCTGGGCATCTGGCTCGGCCTGACCCTGGCAGAGCGCCTGGCGCCTCGTTTTGAAGCGAATGCCAATGAAATCTATAACCTTACATTCACGGCTTTGATTGCCGGGATCATCGGAGCACGCCTCAGTTATGTGCTTCAATATCCCGACGCTTTCATCAACAGCCCCCTCAGTTTGATCTCGCTCAACCCGGCCCTCTTGGACCCAATCGGCGGCGCAGTGATCGGTGCATTTGCTGCACTGATCTACGGCAATCGCAAGAAACTACCCCTATGGCCAACCCTGGATGCGCTGACACCCTTGCTGGCCGTCGCGGCCATCGCAGTCGGCATTTCGCATATCGCTTCTGGCGATGCCTTCGGGATGCAGACCGATCTTCCCTGGGGCATAGAGCTTTGGGGATTGAAGCGTCACCCCTCTCAGATTTACGAAGTAATTTTGGCGAGTTTCATCCTGGGGGCAATCCTGCCTAAGAAAGAGGGACGTGCCCTCGGCAAACGTGGCTCAATGGTGGGTGGTAGGTCTTTTTGGCTTTTCTTGTCTTTGAGCGCCGGCGCGCGCCTGTTCCTGGAAGGCTTCCGCGGCGACAGCCTGACACTGGCAAATGGCATGCGCATCGCACAAGTAATTGCCTGGGTTGTGTTGACCGTCAGTTTGTGGATGCTGCACAAACGTCAAAATGTCGAGGATCGTACGTCGTAACGAATTACAAATTACAGCATCAAAAGTGATATACCACAGAGCCACAGAGAACACGGAGAAAAAAATATAGTGAGAATCCTAAACAATCTCTATTCTCCTTATACGTCAATTTCGGTGATCTCCGTGTCTCTGTGGTAACTTAGAAGGTTCTATGGGAATTACCGTGAGAGACATCACATTTGGGGGTATCAAATGTGGTCCCTTACCACGGCGATTCCTAGAGACCCACTTAGAATCGATCACACTATAGGAGATGCACCATGACTGAAGAAATCGGATTTGAAATTCACCTGGAATTACCCTACGACGAGGCATTAGAAAAAGTAACTGACGCGCTCAAAGAGCAAGGTTTTGGGGTGCTGACAAAAATTGATGTCAAAGCCACATTGAAAGAAAAACTCGATGAAGACTTTCGCCCCTACGCCATCTTGGGAGCCTGCAACCCTCCGCTAGCTCACAAAGCCCTATCCAGCGATGCCACTATCGGGCTAATGCTGCCTTGCAACTGTACTGTCGAGGCCAAGGATGAGACAAATTCGATTGTGCGCATTCTGAACCCCAAAGTGATGATGGGCTTTGGCAATTTGGACCAGAATGAAACGCTTATATTTGTGGCCGATGAAGCATCCGAGCGATTGACCAAAGTTGCGGAGACTTTGCGCGCATGAGCCTTGCAGGCAAAACTATCCTGATCACCGGAGCGGCCCGGCGTATCGGTCGCTCGATGGCGCTGGCAGTTGCCCAAGCCGGCGGGGATGTGATCATTCATCATGGACACTCTCCCGAACAGGCCGAGGAAGTCAAGGAACAGGCCGAAGCTTTTAGCGTCCGGTCACATATCATCCAGGCGGACTTAGGCAAAGCGGCTGAGATCGAGCACTTAATCTCGGAAGCGCTAGAATTTGGTCCGCTATTCGGGTTGATCAACAATGCCTCTATCTTCGACCCACTCAACTGGAAGCAAACCACGCTCGATGATTGGGACCGCCACATGCGCGTCAATCTGAGCGCACCTTTCTTACTCAGTCAGCGCTTTGCCGAAGCAATCAACCCCGAGGCACAGGGGCGCATCATTAATATCCTAGATTGGCGCGCTCTTCGTCCCGGAGCTGATCATCTTCCCTACACCATCAGCAAAGCCGGTCTGGCCGCGCTGACACGATCACTGGCCATCGCCCTGGCCCCCAATATCACGGTCAATGGGCTGGCCTTTGGGGCCATCCTACCCCCCAGCGACGGGGGACTGACGCAAGATCTCCTGGAATTTGTCCCGGCCAAACGCTGGGCCGATCTCAAAGAGGTTGATCAGGCTTTGTTGTTCTTACTCACTGGGCCAAGTTATATCAACGGCGAGATCATTCATTTGGACGGTGGGCGGCATTTGGTTTAAACCACCGATGAACGTAAATGAACACGGATTTTATTTTGTTTTCCCATCCCCCCTTCCCGGGAAGGGGGGATGGCAGGGCAATCGCATATGGATTTTCTCTCAGGAAAAAGCCCTTCTGGGTCAGAAGCCCAACCCCTTCGACACGCTCAGGCCAAGCGCGTTGGGCGTGCCTGGCAAGATATATTTAGCCTGATTTGGCAGCCAACGCGGT
>JADHTJ010000221.1 GCA_016785015.1 Anaerolineales bacterium | reverse complement strand
AATTTTGAGAAAAGCTCTAAATTCAAGGCTTGGGTTGAATAGTGCTAAGGACCCGAGCGATAATGATCCAGGCAATTACATTCGGGTCACAAATCTGGATAGAGGCACGGGTATTGAAAGCCCAATTGTATTTTTCGTTGGAATGAAACAACTGATGGAGAAAGAACAGAGTTTAAGAATTTCTGAAGAAGAGCGCGAACAATTGATTATAGAAAATACCCGAAAGATTTACATGGCCATGACGCGTGCTGGTCACCGACTGGTTATCACTTACGTTGGGGAACTCCCCAACGATATTCAATGGATATTCCAAAATCCTCAATAGGGAGTAAAAAATGGCAATCAGCAATAAAGAGCGCGTCGGTAGAGTTTTAGAAGCCCTCCGCCAGGGCTTAGGCCCATTTATCATCCGGGAATATAAAAACGCATATACTCAAAAAGGCTACGCCAATGAAATTGACTCAACTTTGAGCATCGGGGTCCATCCTGGCTTACCCGATGATGCTCTAGATGATGATAATAAGTTGTTGACAGCAATTGACGCGCACGCCTGCCTGAACCTGATGTGGCGGCGTTGGAATGAGGTCTTCCGGGAAAAACTTGGCCACAATGGCCGCTCCTTTGTCAGCGAATTGATGACAGCCCGCAACAAATGGGCTCACCAGGGTTCATTCAGCAACGATGAGGCCTACCGTATAGCCGACACCGCTGCCCGGCTTCTGAAGATGGTCAGCGCAGGCGTACAGGCTGCCCATGTCGAGGAAATCAGCAAGGATCTTTTGCGTCTGCGATTCGATGCCGAAGCCGAACGCGCTAAAAAAGAAGCCATTCCCGAAACCGTAGAGACCACCACTCTTACAGGTCTGCGCCCTTGGCGGGATATCGTCCAGCCCCACCCAGATGTTGCCAGTGGGCGTTATATCCAGGCTGAGTTTGTGGCCGATTTGTCCGATGTGCTGGCCGGTACGGCTGAAATTGAATACCAGGATCCCCTCGAGTTCTTCAAACGCACCTACCTTACCGATGGCTTGTTATCCCTGCTGGTCACTGGTGTCAAGCGGCTGACTGCCCAGGGGGGTGATCCGGTTGTGCAGCTCCAGACTGCTTTTGGGGGTGGCAAAACACATAGCATGTTGGCTTTGTACCATCTCTGTGGCGGGAAGATCAAGCTAGGCGATTTCCCCGGTGGGGATATCATCGAAGCACAAATCGAAGATGTAGATTTACCAGAAGCGAATATTGCCGTTTTAGTAGGAACAGCCTTGGACCCTTCCCGTCCGCGAGAATATCCAAATACCACAGTCAATACTTTGTGGGGAGAATTAGCCTATCAACTTGGCGGTATTGGGGGTTACCAATTGGTTCAGGTTGCTGATCAAAAAGGGGTCAGCCCCGGATCGAACACGCTGAAAGAACTATTGTTCCAGCATGGTCCTTGTATGATCATCATCGATGAGTTGGTCGCATATGCGCGCAATCTCTACAAAGTCGATGGCCTCCCGGCAGGTTCCTTTGATACCTTGATGACCTTCATCCAATCACTTACAGAGGCTGTCCGCCGCTCAGACGAATCGATGATGTTGATTTCCATTCCAGAATCAGATATCGAGATTGGCGGCGATGCAGGACGAGTAGCTTTAGAGACCATCTCCCATATTGTGGGGCGTATCGAGGCGATTTGGAAACCAGTGACCCCAACCGAAAGTTTCGAGATCGTCCGCCGCCGACTGTTTGCCACCAAAGTTGATTTTGCTGCCCGTGATGCCGTCATCGACGCCTTTGGGGATATGTACCGTAACGCATCGGGAGAATTTCCCTCCGGCGTTGCTGAACGTGATTATCTTGAGCACATGACTTCTGCGTATCCCATCCATCCAGAGCTATTCGAGCGCCTGTACCAGGACTGGTCAACATTGGAACGCTTCCAAAGGACGCGCGGTGTACTGCGATTGATGGCTGCCGTCATTCACCAACTTTGGACCCGCGGCGATCAATCCTTATTGATTTTGCCCGGTACTGTACCTCTGGATGCGACCAAAGTTCGTAACGAACTGCTTGGCTACTTACCAGATACCTGGGATGCTGTTTTCGATACCGATGTAGATGGTACAGAATCACGTCCCTATGCCATTGATGGAAATGTACCCGCCCTGGGGAGATACCATGCAACCCGGCGCGTGGCGCGAACTATTTTTATTGGTTCTGCCCCCTCTGTTGCAGCTCAACGAGTGCGCGGCCTGGAGGAAATCCGCATCAGTTTGGGTTGTGCGCAGCCCGGGGAGCCAGCAGCGGTCTTTGGAGATGCCCTCCGGCGCATGGGAGGCCAGCTTACTTATCTCTATTCGGATGGCGCTCGCCATTGGTACGACACCCGTCCCACGGTCAACAAGTTAGCGCACGATAGAGCGCAGGGCTTCCCTGAACCTGAAATCAACGCGCTGATCATCGAACGCTTACGAAGTGTTGCAAAGAACAGGGATTTTGCCGCTTTCCACGTTGCGCCGCCTGAAACGTCTGATGTCATCGATGAAGATCGAGCCAGAGTTGCCGTTCTGCATCCTGATACAACCCACAAGCGAACTACAAGTGAAACCGAGGCTATTAAAGAAGCTGCTGCCATCCTGGCGAGTCGCGGCACAGCGCAGCGACTGAATAAAAACATGCTGGTTTTCATCGCCCCAGACGAGAACGATATGCAAGGATTGAGTCAGGCAGCGCGGGATTATTTGGCCTGGAAATCTATTGATGATGATAAAGAAGAACTCAATCTGGACGCCCAGCAACGTCGGCAGGTCACAGATCGATGTAGTACAACCAATGAAACATTGGATATGCGCTTACGCTCTACCTACAACTGGCTGTTAGTGCCTATGCAGCCAGATCCTTTAGGAGCTATCGAGTTCCAAGCCAGTAGGATTAGCGGAGATGACAATTTCTATGATCGCGCTGCCCGTAAACTGCGTAACGATGGCTTGCTGGTATACGAATGGTCCTCAGACATCCTGCGTATGGAGTTAGATCGATATCTATGGAACGAAGAGCGCGGCTGGGAAGTAGGTGTCAAGCAGCTTTGGGACTATTTAGCTCAGTATTGCTATCTTCCGCGCCTGTTCGATCAAGAAGTGCTGATGAAAGCCATCAAAGACGGCATAAGCCGCCTAGATGCTCCCTTTGCTTATGCAACCGGAAAGAGCGAAGATGGGTACCACACTGGCGTAGTTATTCGAGACCTGGGTAATGCTTACTTTGATGATCAAAGCCTGCTTGTACACCCCGACCATATTGTCAAGCTGCCTGAAGAGGAATTGGTTATCCAAGAACCGGATATCGATACCGTGCTACCCGAGGAGGGTGAAGATTCCATTCTCCCTGAGCAAGAAGAGAAGGCTCTCTCACGATATTATGGTCGCGTCAGCATCGATCCCCAGCGTGTCAACAAGGATATGGGCGTCATCGTTGAAGAAGTCATCGAGCGGCTCACAAGTCAATTGGGTTGTGAAGTCGAGATAACTTTGGAAGTCCATGCTGAAAAGAAAGATGGTTTCGATGAGAGCACTGTGAGGACAATCAGCGAGAACAGCCGAACGCTGAAGTTTGATGATTATGGGTTTGATGAAAAATAAAAAGGCTTGAGAAGCAATCATACACACAAAAAAGCGAGTAGGAAACAATGTTTCTGGAAAGGGTGAAATGAATAAGACTAACTGGTCTTTTCCTCGCCATATCCATTATGAACGCGCCTTGCGAGATGTTGCCGCGAAGCGGTTTTTAGAAAAGAATTACCCGGTCAGGCAGAAGATGAAATATATCTTGGCCAGCCGGGATGACTGGCGCAAAAACATTATTTTACCTGAAGTCGCAAGTTACATTGATGACCAGAAGGCCAAACACGAGCAGGCCAAGTTGAGCTACCCGTTACACAGATATCTCCATCATGGATTGAGCAGCCAAGCAATGTTGTTCAACTTGGTTGGGCCATTGATCGTCCGGAATGATCTGGAACCATTGAAATCTTCAATAGTGGGAATTGGTCTTGAGTGGCCTGATGGAGAAGTCAAAGCAGTATTTGAGTTTGAAAATCGGGAAGTGTTTAGGGAATTCCAAGGCCAGCCAACATCAATTGACTTGGTAATCGGCGAAAACTTGAAAAAGCCGAATTTTTTTGTCGAGTCAAAATTTGTGGAGAAGGAGTTTGGAGGATGTTCGCTATTCGAAAAAGGGGATTGTGATGGACGGAATCCAGCTTCAGATTTCGCTGCTTGTTATCTGCACCATATTGGCCGACAATACTGGGTCTTGATGAAAAAACATGGTCTTATCAATGGGCCATTAGCAAAGGAATCGACCTGTATTATGGCTGGTTATTACCAGTTCTTCAGGGAAGTCCTGATGACACTTGAACTGGGGGGAGTTTTTGTCCTCCTATGTGATTCACGCTCTCCGACGTTTGTTTATCAGGATCGAAGCTCAAGTAGGGGACTGATGCCTTTCTTGCTATCCCTGATCCCTGGCCATCTGCATTCGAAGATCAAGATTCTATATATCCAGGAAGTAGTAGAAGCAATCCGAGAATCAGGTCGGCATGTGTGGATAGGGGAGTTTGAAAAGAAGTACGGTTTGGGATGCTAAGAATATAAATAGCGAGATTTATATTCTTAGCATAATAAACACGGGTTTTGAATAACGGAACAATCACTTTCTAGGATGTTTAGAAAATTTAATTATCCCATGATAATTTCACTACTTCCCTTTTTCTAGCCTCTCCTTATCGAGAGACCGGAGTGTCATGGCCAACAGAAGGATGTTGTTTATCTTAATCCGATTGAAAAAGGCATATCCTCGCCAGAATACCAATGTTATCAGAAGCAATATGGAAGATAATATGATCGTACCTACAACATTCAGTGAGAAATAATCTCCAGATGAGAGTTGCAAGCTAAGACCTCTCTCGAAACTTGTAGCTAAAACAGTCATAGCTAGGATAACAAAAGCTATCATACTAGTCTTATGGAAACCTTCTCGAGCAATCAACGAATCCCGTTCAGCAGTTTTGCCGGAGGCGATTATATAATTGTCGGCAAGTAAGTAGGTTTCAAGACTGTGGAGTCTCTCCCCTTCTTTGAATTCAATCGAGTAGAAATCAGTTAGCAGGGTCCGGATATGATAATAAATTGAATCCATAAGACGGAGGTCACGATTATCAAACCACTTTGGTCGTTTATCATTCAAGAATGATGCAATACGATGATTGAACTGTCCCAGAAAGTAGGCAGCTATTGATGATATCAACCAATTATCGGTTATGTTTGAGAGAGCTAACAGGTCACTACTGAAAAAAGTGGCTTCTACGATTGATAAAGCGAAAAGGACAATATACCCAGGTAGAAAATAGCTCAATATATCAAATAATGTGAGTGTTATTTTGTTTGATTCCATCAGAATTCTCCAAAAAGTAAATTTAGCATTGATTTGATTGAAGATGATGTTTGTAAGTTTTTGTCATCTTGCTTCTTCCATTTTTCTAAGATAGAAACCGTACTCGTTATTGTCCGCCATAATTAACATCAATGCTGGCAATCCTTCCGGAGCCATAACATCATCATTTAACCATTGTAGTGCTTGCAAATCCATCTCACTCGGTAGACAACTCGCTCCATAAGGATGTGAGTGCCATTCCCCAACGTATTCGAGATTACCCATGGTGATCTTTTGTACTCTATCCAACTTTTTACCTACTCCACGGAAACTGCGCCGATATATTGTCGGCCATTCTTCACTTCCCTTAGGAGAG
>JADHTJ010000220.1 GCA_016785015.1 Anaerolineales bacterium | reverse complement strand
TCGAAGAAATGAGCTTTGTTTTCCCACAAGAGCTTCGACAACTGCCCGGGTATTGTTCAATGAGAGGCCCATTCCCATTACAACCAACATAGACAAATTTACTGCTCTCTCCCAACGGCTTTTTCCTTCGTTGCCCATCGCAACCCAATACATGAGTGCGGGGCCAATTGCGGCAAATGTAAACAGAGGCGTAATCCATAATATTGGGCTTTGAGATGTAACTAAGGGCAGGGTTAAGACTAGATTTAGCAAGATCAACGGATGGACGATGTAATTCGTCAGGTGAATGGTGCCTTCTATCTTGATTAACGCAGAATTTTTAGATTTCCACAGCTTTCCCAGTAATTTGCGCGCAGTTTGGATACTTCCCTTCGCCCAGCGGAATTGCTGTCTTTTAAACGCGTTGATGTGCACAGGCAGTTCCGCAGGTGCGATCACATGCGGAATGAAACGGATTTTCCAGCCTTTCAGTTGGGCCCGGTAGCTCAAATCAAGATCTTCAGTCAGCGTGTCGTGATGCCAGCCGCCCGCATCTTGGATACAAGATCGCCGCCAAATTCCAGCAGTGCCATTGAAATTCAGAAACACCTTGCTACCACTGCGCACCTCTTGCTCAACGACAAAATGGCCATCGATGCCATTTGCTTGTGTACGTGTCAGCCAGGAAGAATTAGAATTTAGATGTCCCCAACGAGCTTGCAAACAACCTATCTGTGGATCATCATCAAAGTAGGGAATAAGTTCTTTGATGAAAGTTTCCGGCGGCAGAAAATCGGCATCGAAGATAGCGACGTATTCGCCTTTTGCAGAAGATAGCCCATACTCCAATGCGCCGCCTTTGAAGCCCACTCGTTCGGGGCGTCGGATATGGACGATATCCCTGCCTTGCGCTTGAGCTTTCTTTACTGCTTTTGCGACGATCTCTTTGGTGATATCGGTAGAATCATCCAATACCTGTATGTGCAGGCGATCGCGAGGATAATCTAACTTCCCAACGGCTTCGATCAGACGCTCACCAACATAGCGTTCATTGTAGATAGGCAACTGTACAGTGACCTGTGGCCATTGATAACTTGTGCCTACATCCTTGACCGGAACGGGCCGGTGCCGCCTCGCCCTGATCAAGGCCAAAACTAAGGAGTTGTATCCATAGACACCCAGCAACGCTGCACTGATAACGTAGATGATCTCGAGGACAATCACAAACTCACCATAGAATATCGATCGGAGGATCCCCGCGACGTTCAAATAGTTTGGCATCTAAGCCCATACTGCGCCCAGCCTTGGTAACAAAGACCACGAACAATATGCCCAAGATCATTACATAGCTCCAAGGCCAATCATGGCCGAAAGTGGCGAAATAAGTATTGATAATAAAAATCGCTGCGAAAATACTCGTCAGTGGTGTCAATACACCGACCAGCAATGCGAACCCGATCAGGAATTCCCCAACCAAAAGAAAAGGAGCAAAAACCTCTCGAATAGGCAGGATCACAGTGTCAATAAATGCTGCATACCACCACAAAGGATTAGTACTCTGGGGGAATACATAAGTGAAGAAATTTAGTAATCCACCACCTGAATAAAAGCCTTTATTGAAATTACTCCACCAGGTGGTCAAAAATAAAACCCCGAGCATAATTCGCAAAAGGGCGATCCAATATAATTTTGTATTTGGGGAATCACTTGTGTTCATGTTGCCTCCAGTTTTGATCTTCTCATTTGGATATTAAATGAATGCGTTCCTTTGGTAAGTGTAGGAAGGTTGTTTCACCAATCTTGTAGTGTGTATTTGGGTGTGCCGCAACGATCAGCCTATCACCATTTACCTGGTATTCACATTGGGTATTCAACCCACGATAGTCAAAAGAAATTAATTTTGCGGGAAGATTATTGTGTCCATTAGCTCCTATTGTAATAGCTTCTGGGCGAATTGTGAGCAAAACATCGCCATCTGGCTGTTGGCTGGGAGCGATTTCCAATTCTCCCAGGTGAGTTTGTACGATTGTGCCATATTTTTTGCCCTGAACAAAGTTAGTTCCACCGAAAAATCTCGCCACCTCAACATCTCGGGGATGATCAAAGAAACTTCTTGGCTGGCCAACCTGACGCAAACTGCCGTCGAGCAAAAGCGCAACTCGGTCTGCAACTGCCACTGCCTCAGCTTGATCGTGGGTTACAAAGATCGTTGTGATGCCAGATTCATTTTGCAAATCTCGAATCATGTAGCGCAATTCTTCTCGCAAAACAGATTCAAGGTTACTCAGAGGTTCATCTAACAACAAAAAATTGGGTTCAATTGCTAATGCTCGCGCCAAGGCTACTCTCTGACGCTGACCCCCGGAAATCTCAGCAGGGTTACGATTTTCAAATCCTGAGAGCTGAACCTGTGCCAAGGCCTTTGCTACCCGATCGGCTATTTGACTTCGGCTGAAACGTTTCAATTTCAATCCAAAGGCGATGTTTTCTCCCACGGACATGAAGGGGAATATGGAATGCTCTTGAAATACCATTGCCACGCCGCGCTTTTCGGCGGGAATGGAAAGAACCGATTGATCGTCAAAGAATATATCGCCTTGGGTGGGCTGCGATAGCCCTGCAACCAGGCGCAGCAATGTGGTCTTGCCACAACCCGAGGGACCCAATAAGGCCAACATCTCGCCTTCTGCGATTTCAAGGTTGATGTCCCTGAAGACGGGATTTCCAGGCGAATATTCCTTGGACAGGTGTTTTAAGATTAACGTTGTCATAACGACCACTCAATAACTATGTTCATTTGAGTTTAGGGCCAAATTTCCATCTGCCCGCTCAGGGGCAAGGGAACGGCAGCATCAGACCCGACAAACCACTTATCGTAGATCTCCTGGTAGGTCCCGTTTTTCCAGAGTTCCTGCAAAGCGTAGTTGACCTGATCACGCCATTTTGAGTCATTGACTGGCAAACCAATGCCGAACTGAACTTGGTTGTGCCCACCAGGGATCAGCTCCAGGTTGGGGTCGCCTGCGGCCAAGGCCAGCAAGGTGATATTGTCTTCGGTATAGCCTTCGACTACACCATCACGCAGGGCTTGCATAGCGGCCAATTTGTCTGTGAATTCTACAATCTCCGGATCAGGGCCGCCATTTTTTTCTGAGAACGACTTCCACGAATCGATCGTCGAGCTGCCCGCATTGGCTGCTACCTTGGCACCCATGATTTCATCGAGTGAAGAGTACGTCCCTTTGCGGATCAAAAATGATTGGTTATCCCAAAAATAGGTGATGCTGAAATCAATGGCATCATCGCGTGAGCGCGTGTGGTTCATGCTGGCAACGGCCAAATCGATCTTGTCTTCTTGCAAGAAACTGATGCGCGTGGTCCCATCAACCTTGACCATATCGATCTCAAATCCAAGTTCATCGACCAGTGCGTTTGCCAGATCAACATCAAAGCCTACCCATTGGCCATCTTCGGTAATGAAGCTCAATGGTGGATTGTCGAAGCGCACACCCACGCGCACAGTTCCATTTTTGGCAACTTGTTCGAAGGTTGATGTGTTAGGGTCTTGATTGTTGATACCTGCACAGGCGCTGGCGATGAAAGCCAAACTAACGAAAAGAATGCTAACAAGTAGTGTATTGTGTTTCATAATATTTCTCCATATCAGGATTGTGCTAATGAAAGAATCAAGTCAGATGCTTGCAATCGTTGCTCCCAACGTTTTGCCAGCGTAGAAAAACTAAAGGCAACAATAAAATACAACAGGCCCACAAATAGATATAGGCTCACCCAATTGGACAGATTTCGTACATCACTGCCTAACACAGAGCGGGCAACAGTCATCAGGTCGGGAACAGCGACGATCAAAACGACCGATGTATCTTTGAAAAGGCTAATCGCCTGACCAACAAAAGCAGGCAGCATAACTCGTAATGCGTAACGCAATTTTATTTTTAGGAATACTTGCCATGCTGACCCTCCAACCAGTCGGGCTGATTCTACAATTTGTGTAGGTACTGCCTTCAAACCGCTGTAAACGATTTCGGCCTGGTATGCGCCACTATACAGGGAAAGCGATATCAGCACCGCAGTCATGGGACTCAAATCAAGGCCAAATCGACGACCTCCCAGAACCTGGTGCACCAAAACTATCAACAGGATCAAGGGCAGCCCTCGAAAGATATCAACAAATATTTTGCTACTCCCTTGCAGCCAGCGACTTGAAGATCCTCTGCTCGCCCCAACAAAAATACCGAGGACAAAACCAATCCCAACGCTGATGATCGCCAGGATCACGCTCATCAATAAGCCCCCTGGGCGCTGACCGGGAAAACCAAACAACAGGTTAGGCAGGTTGTCAATGATGAAGCTCATCTGTGCGCTCATCTTACGCTTCGCTCCTGGCAGGGAAACGGTTTAGGCGTCTCTCAATCCATCCTAAAAAGTTAGCGAATGCAATCGAAATAATCAGGTAAACGACACTCGCAATCAGTAGCATTTCCACTGCGTGAAAGGAGCGCGTAATGGCTGTCTGAATGGTGTGAAAGAATTCGGGTGTTGAGACAAAAGCTGCCAGAGCCGTATTCTTCATATTGTGAATCAGGCGGGTAGAGATTGCAGGAAAGGCAGCCCGAATTCCTTGGGGGATGACAATCTGCCAGCGTTGAATCCATTTTGAAGCACCCAGCGTTCGAGAGGCTTCGAGATGCTCTTGATGAATTGTGCCAACGCCCGCTCGGAACAGCTCAGCAATATAAGCACTTGTATTCAACGTTATCGCTAATCCCGCTGCTAATGCGTAATAGGGAATGGACAACCCGCTAAGGATTTCAAATTGACGCATGAAATTGTTGTCAAAGAATAGCGCCTTTCTTATTTCCAGGGGAAATAGACTTGGCAGCGCAAATGCCCAAAATATGATCAACACCAATGCTGGTACATTACGGTGAATTTCAATAAACACGCTCGCGATGCGTGAAAGTATAGGATCTCTATTGATCTTTACAATGCCGACAAAAACCCCAACAATCAGCGACAGAACTGAAGTAGCTGCGCTGAGCCAGATTGTGAGGGCAAATCCCCTGATCAAAAGAGAGATGATATCGTTAGTCAACCATTCGTAAAGCATATTCATGCCTAATTTGGGCACCATAAATATGTCCCAGTGCCCGGGGTACACAGGAATGACGCCTCACAGCAATCTTTTCTTACTGTTTTTTGGCGATGAGGACGATATTTTTTGTGTAATAGGTGTAAGGGTGGCCATCATAATCCCCATAGATGGCTTTGGTAGCAAACCTGGCTTCGCTTAGCAGTTTGCCTAATTCCTTTTGCGTCAAAAGGCGGTACCTCAAAAGGTACTCTTTATTCTTTTCAGGAGAAACCACTTCAAAAATTTCAGTGACAATATTGGTTTCTTGATTCAGTTCTCGTGTGATTTCTGTGTAATTCTCATCATCCCCAAAGTGCTCAGAGGTTTTTATATTTTCTGCCAACCAATGAAGGTTTGGCACTTCGATGATAAACATTCCCTCAGGACTCAATGCTTCCGCAACACGTTTCACTAACCCAGTATTCTCACCAATTTCATCGATCTGCCCCAGTGTCGTGAATAAGCAGATGGCGGCATCGAATTTGTCTGCTGATGAGAATTCTTCACCACGCGCCTGCATAAACTTTGGGTTCTGCCAAACTTCGGCGGCGCGTTGATTGGCCGCGCTGATCATGGCTTCATAAGGGTCGATACCCACAACATCGTATCCCCGTCGGGCTAACTCGATGCTGTGCCGTCCAAAGCCGCAACCGACATCAAGG
>JADHTJ010000219.1 GCA_016785015.1 Anaerolineales bacterium | reverse complement strand
AACAAAAGGTCTCGAAATCTCGGAATACATGACCAAAGAATCCATTGCCCAGCAAGGCAGTTATGGCTTGGCGCTAAAAGGCGGTCAGCATGATGAAGCCTGGCTGATCTTTATGGATCAGGTAAACAAACAACTCCCTACTTGGGAAGACAAAGCCGAAGCGCTACACTATTTCCCCATGTGGCGCACCTGGTTTTCGCTGCATGGTCTTTGCAAGCTGCCTTGGAATGATATCCTTCCCGAAAACAACGCCGACACCGATGAACCGCACAAAGTGCCCGAGCACGTTGAAAACTACACCTGGATATACGAAGGTCTCACTGGAAAGAAAATCACGCCAGAAGAACTTCTGGCGCAGTCAGAACGGGTCTACAATTTCCAGCGAGTATTCAACTTGCGGCTGGGATTTGGCACCCGCGAACATGATCGCGTTCCATATAGAGCCATGGGACCTGTCACCGCTGACGAGTATGAATCACGCCAGGAGCGCTACGACGATCAACTCAAAGAATTCATAGGGCTTGATCCAGATGGCATGAGCACCGAAGAAAAAATGGCTGCTATGCGCAAGTATCGATACGAACAATATGCAGAGATGACGGACGCAGTCTACAAGCGACGTGGCTGGAATGAGAACGGCATCCCAACCGTTGAAAAACTCAAAGAGTTGGGAATCGATCTACCCAAAGTGGTCGAGGTTGTTGAGCGCGCATAAAATATTCAGCCATTAGAGAATTATGTGAAGCGGGTGCATATCTATTTAGCGCCCGCTTTCTCATTTAAGACTAATTTTATCCTCTTTACCAATTAGAACATTAGTGCTATATTATTAGCATCCTTATTCCAATTACAGTAAAGGAGAAACAGAAATGTCCAAGCACCACATTGTCCATATTGAATTTTCAGCCAATGACCGCGAAGCCGCGGGAAAATTTTTTAGTGATGTATTTGACTGGGAAGTACAGCAAATGCCCGAGATGAACTACGCCATGTTCAACACTGGTGATGACCTTGGTGGCGGTCTAAATCCCGTCGGTGAGAATTCCCCCGTTGGCAGAGTACTCGTTCATATTGGAACTGACGATATCGAGGCTACCTCGGCCAAAATTGAAGCAAATGGCGGCAAAATAACTGTACCTAAAACTGAAATCCCCGCAATGGGCTGGTTCGCCATATTTACTGATCCCACAGGAAATGAAATTGCTTTGTACCAGGCCATGAAAGAGTAAAACTTGAAAATTTATAATCAGCTCAACATGGCACACCCCGAAATTAATATTCTGGATGTGTTATGTTTTCCCCCCATCCCACCGCTTCGCGTCCCCCCTTCCCCATTTCTATAGAACTGGGAAGGGGGGGATTTGCGCAAAAATAGGGTTCCAGCAGCGTTTTACGCTGCTGGAACCCTATTTTTGCGATTAACAGCGAGAGAGTGGTTTCCTTGCTCTCTCTCGCTGCCCCGGCATGCGAAGCACGCCTCCGGCGAGGAGTGCCGGGAGTGATGTTCTATCAATAATCCATATATTTCTTATGTTTGGGGTGCCTCATGTTTATTGACAACTTAGCGAAACTCTCTATACTACCGATATGCATTGTCGAACTTTAAGATTAGTCAAGTTGTATTGTTAAAGTATTTACCGGAATAAATTAATAAAACATTTGTCATTCTGAGCCCTAGCCGAAGGCGGGGCGAAGAATCTCTGCCTAAAGGGCAGGAGACTCTTCGCTTCGCTCAGAGTGACACTGTACTATTCAGGAGCGTTCAAATGAAAGCTTTGCGCACTGCCTTGTTTATGCTAATTTGTGCAACCCTTGTTCCTGCATGTGATACCTTTCAACCTTCCCAACTCTGCGGTGATCAAACCGAAGCCGATTATCAGTCCTTTGTAAAAATCTTCTCAGAGATGCAGTTGGTCAACCTGGATGGCTCATATGCTGAAGATGGCGCCGAACAAACAGGCCGCGTTTTCGATGGCCCCACATCGCTAGCTCTCTCGCTATACAATGAACAAGATACTCAACTGCGTTTGTGCATCTTTGGCACCAAAAGAAATGGCGAAATCGTCTTCGATGAAACCTTTACGGTGGATGCTGGCCAGGAGAGTATTCGTTTAGGTGAGTTTGAGAAGGGGCAATATATCATCCGCGTTTATGCTGATGAGTTGCTGGTTGAGAATATCTCATTCATGATCAAATAAAGTTTGATGGATCACTTCAAGTCAATCTACACAACACGTGCCGCTAACTACCATGAATTGATCGCGGCCGAGGATGTGGATGGGAACCTTTTACGGGAACTTGAGAGGAGCGAAATCAGGACCGATTACCAGTTTAAAAACATCGCTGATGCCATTCAAAAAACCGAGTTCTTTTTCGGCCCCGAACTCTCAGAGGTCATCCGCCGAAACAGTTGGTCGCGCCTCCCAGAGTGGACAGGGTTATGGCATAAGGAGACCGAAAAATAGGGGGTGGCGGCTGCGCCACCCCCTATTTTTCGAATTGCTATTTAAACTCGAAGGCGGTGACATAGGCGTAATAGCCGGACCAATCGCTGACGAAGATGCGCAAACCATCGGGAACGATTGCCACTCCTGATACCGAATAAAACATACCCTCCATCCAGGGATTCTCGCCATCTTCAACATCGGCGCCAAATTGACCGACCAGATTGCCGTCGGGGTCCAGCTTGATCACGCCTTCGGGCGACCAGATGGCAACATAGAAATTGCCGGCATTATCGATAGCCACATCTTGAGGGCTGGCAAAGTATAAGGCATCCTCCCCAACCTTCCCCATAAAAGTTCCATCAGGCGCATACTGCAGCAGCACATCGCCAAACCAATCGACAAGGTAGAGATTGCCGTCGGGGCCAAAGTTCATATCCTCGATGCTGGCGTTTTCGAATTCTATGGGGAACTCCCGCAGATACGCACCATCGGCGCTGAATACCTGGATGCGGGTGAAATCTTCTTCCGTATCCGTTGAATTATCGTCCAACACATACAGCTCACCGTCAGGGCCAACTGCTATCGAGTCAGGGCTGAAGGTGCCGAACTGACCCGGGCCGTTGCCGTTTTCGCCGAATTGAGAAATCAATTCTCCCGTTGAAGAGAACACAAATACTTGATTAGCACCCCAATCTGCTACATAAATGGTGCCGTCCGGAGCAAGCTGCACATCCGACGACTGCCACATATCATCGTGGTTGATAGTTCTTACCAGGGCTCCCCCATCAACATTGTATACTCGTACGCCAAAGGCATCATCAGCTACATAGAGACGCCCATCGGGGCCAATGTCCATGCCACCTAAGCCGCCGATTTGGCCTTCATCCGAACCTCTCTCACCCCCAGCCCGCCACAGAACACCATCTATATTTCCAGTTGCAGATGGTGGGGCACTCGCTTCTTCACCAGCAGCCGCAGGAAATCCAACCAGTTCTACAGCATCGATCTCATTCCAGGGATACTCAAGCACAGTTTGGTCGATTGTGATCTTGATACCACTGACCTCATAATCCACATCTGCGGTAACCTTCAACACATAGGGGCATCCCTCGATAATTTTCTCAGGAACGCTCGTATATACGGTCTCATAGGACCCATCGGAGCCGATCACTTCCACCTGGACAACTTGGTTGGGAGCAGACGTTTGGATGATATTGATCTCCAATGGAATGACTGCTTGATCATAGCTCAACTCGATCCACTCTTCAGAATAACCATCATAAGAAGCCCAAGCTGAACTCATTGTGCCGCAGTAATCGATCAGCGTATCAGGATTACCTGTCGCTTGGGAGGCGGCCCAGTTATTTGCATCGTATTGGGAGCTGGCTGTGGCAGTGCTAGCCCATTGGCGAATTTCATTCGCATTTGGTTGTTCTTCAACTTCAGATTCGGATTGATCACTTTGAGCAGGTTCCTCGGTTTGTGGTTCTTCGACCACAGAAGCCGACTCTTCGACGTTCTCATCTTCAGGCGGTTCAACAATCTCTGGGGCTGGCTCTATTTGAGATGTTTCTTCTTGAGCTTCGCCACCAAAAATCGCCTGACACGCCAGGCTCGCCAGCAATAAAATCATGACAATTATGAAAAAGGGATAAAGTTTCGCCTTCATTGAGCCGCCTCCTAAACTCTACTAGAACTTAAGACTCTACTGCAAAAAGCCACCAAGCGATTTTCCCGCCGGAATATATGGGGGCGTTTGCTCCGCAACCACCCCCATATATTCCGGCGGAAGCCCTTGTCTGGTAGTTTTTTCAATGGAGTCACTTATCTATTAAATACTCTGATGTCACTCTGAAAGAGCGAAGCAGATGAAGCGATCGAAGAGTCTCTTTTTCTAAGATTTTCAGATCCTTTGCTGCGCACACGCCAGAGGCGGGCCTTCGGACTGACATATTAAAGTTGAACTCTAGTCAAAGAATTACCGTATTTATTACTATCGCATGTTACGCAAAATTAAAAAATCCTTTCTGGAAATAGGGGGTGGGAGAAACCCCACCCCCTATTTCCAGAAAAACATCGCTACTTGTGCGTACACGAGTTTGGACAAAAAAAGCATATTTTTGGAAAAACCTATTTTTCTTTCAAAAATTTCTTCTGCCACTCAAAGAGACGGTTTAGCGCTTCGATGGGTGAAAGTGTGGTCAGATCCAACTCTTCCAAATCATCGAGAAGAGGATTGGTCTCTGGAAATAAGTTTAGCTGTTGCGGCACATTGGGATCAATTTCCACCGTCTTGCCTGAGGTCGCCTCTAATTGGCGCAAAATCTCATCTGCTCGCTGGATTACAGGGCGCGGTATGCCAGCCAACTGCGCCACGTGGATACCATAGGATCGGTCAGCGCCGCCCGAAATAATCTTGTACAGAAATACCACATCCCCATCTGCCTCACTAACGGCGACATTATAATTGCGCACCCCCGGCAGCAGATCGGCCAGTTGGGTTAATTCATGATAGTGCGTAGCAAAAAGGGTTTTCGAACGCAATTTGGGGTGATTGTGTAAATATTCAACGATTGCCCAGGCAATCGAGACACCGTCATATGTGCTGGTACCGCGACCGATCTCATCGAGGATCAATAGGCTACGCGGGGTGGCATGATTTAGGATGTTGGCTGTCTCCACCATCTCAACCATGAAAGTAGACTGACCGGCGTGGATCTCGTCCTGAGCGCCGATGCGCGTAAAGATGCGGTCCACCAAACCGATGCGCGCCGAGGTCGCCGGGACGTAACTGCCCATTTGGGCCATCAATGCGATCAAGGCAGCCTGACGCAAGAATGTGCTCTTGCCCGACATATTCGGTCCGGTGACAAGACGCACCCGCTCGCCTGCTTCATAAATGATATCGTTAGGCACAAAGCGTTTGCCTGAGACCATCAACAATTCCACTACTGGATGGCGGGCATCTTGAATTTCAAAAACGTCTTCAGCGACCACTTCTGGGCATATGTAGCCATTTAATGCGGCAACTTCAGCCAGTGTAGCCAGAACATCCAAACGAGCAATTGTTCGCGCCGTAGCCAGAAGACGCTGCCCAGCCCCCGCCATTCGGGCGCAGATTTCATAGAAAAGGCGTCGTTCGACATCTTTGATCTGCTCTTCGGCGTTGAGCACCAGGCTTTCGTATTCCTTCAATTCAGGGGTGATATAGCGTTCGGCGCGCACCAATGTCTGCTTACGAATATACTCCTCGGGCACTAATTCCGAGTTGGTTTTAGTAACTTCAATGTAATAGCCAAAAACTTTGTTGTAGCCCACTTTGAGGGTTGAGATGCCCGTACGCTGACG
>JADHTJ010000055.1 GCA_016785015.1 Anaerolineales bacterium | reverse complement strand
TATCTCCCCCGCAACTAACAGAAACCCAACAGGCCCTCGAAACGAGTATCGCAGAAACCGTACTCGCCGCCCAAACAGAAACCCAGGCCGCGAAAACCCCAGACATCAGTGACTGTGATTCAAAAATAGACGGTCTCTGCCCCGCGGAGCACACAGCAACCCAACAGGCACTCGAAACGCAGGCTGCAAAACCCCCAGAAGCTGGACAGCCAGCTGAAGATGTCGCCTGCACCATCGAGGTGAAGCAAAACTTGTTCTGCCGCCCCTCACCCGGCTATGCTCAAGTCGACAGCTTTACACCTGGCACAATCATTGAAGGTGACAATGTCGTCGGTATCAGTCCCGATGAGGCATTTGCTTTTGTAAAAGGAAAAAACAACAGAGTCTGCACCATTCCCATTGGTGGTACCTATGCAGAATTATCTAGCGGATGTGATCTCCCCGTACTCACACTGATGCCGCCGCCAACGGCAACACCTACGCCGACCTTCACGCCCACCCCAGAACCAACGAATACGCCTTCACCTACGCTGATGCCATCCAATACCCCTACGATTTCACCTACGCCCTAAGCAGTTTCCACCAGCATCCCTTCGAGAGGAATACTGGAAAAAGTGACAGTCACCTTGCCTAGCAGCGTGACTGTCACTGCTTATTTGAATTCATCGCCTGTTGGGCAGTGGGTGCGTTTCAGATTTTGGGGGATACATCTGAAATTTGTCGATTATCGCCCCCCAGCCCCCAATCCCTTCGGCAAGCTCAGGACAAGTCTGGGGGAGCAGGTTCCCACCAATGTTGGGGGGTTAGGGGGGCAAACAAGAGTTCACCCTCAAACTGAAATACGCCCTTGGGCACACGGCATTCTTAAAGTCAAAAACTCGGCAGTTGAAACTGCACCAACACCTGCGAAATCGCCCTTCGGCGATTGAAACCCAACCTGCGGAGGCAGGTTTCGCAGCCGTTGCTGCGACTTCCAGTCGCCAGAATCGCGACTTTAAGAAAGCCCCGAAGTTGGGCAGTCACCATATTGCACCAACACTCCTCTTGACGTATAATTCTTTCAATCATGAAAACGGACAAGACTCTTATCTTTTCGAATACCAAAGCTGCTGCTATGGCGGCGGCTGCTTCAGCGGGAGCAGTCGCCGGTGCCGCCACGTCCGAGTCGCAAACCGTCGCCTGATCAACAGGCTGTTCAATTTATCATATCGAAACCCCGGCCCGGACACTCACGTCCGGGCTTTATTTTTGCCACAGAGATCACTGAGAAAAACTCAAAACTCTCTGTGCACTCTGTGGCAAATTATTGGAGCACATCATGTCCATACCTAATAACCTAACCGGAAACGCCATCCGCAAAACATTTATCGATTTCTTTAAAGAAAAAGGCCACACCTTCGTGCCATCATCTTCCCTGGTCCCTGGCGGGGATGCCACCCTGCTGTTCACCAACGCCGGCATGGTGCAGTTCAAAGATATTTTCCTGGGCACCGACAAACGCGCTTACACCCGCGCGGCTAACTCACAAAAATGCATGCGCGTGGCCGGAAAACACAACGACCTCGACGACGTCGGGCGCGATGGTACGCACCACACCTTTTTCGAGATGCTGGGCAACTGGTCCTTTGGTGACTATTACAAGAAAGAGGCCATCGAATGGGCCTGGGAATTGTTCACCGAAGTTTGGGGCTTACCCAAAGAAGATTTGTATGCCACGGTATTCGAAGACGAAAAAGGCGAAGTCCCCAGCGACGAAGAAGCCGCCGATTACTGGCGCGAACAGCCCGGCATCAATCCCGACCATGTGCTCTACTTTGGGCGCGCGGACAATTTTTGGGAAATGGCCGATACCGGCCCCTGCGGGCCGTGCTCCGAAATCCACCTGGATCAGGGGGCAGAGTACTGCAATATGGGTGACCAGGATCATGTTTGCGAGGTCAACGGGAAATGCACGCGCTACCTGGAACTGTGGAACCTGGTCTTCATCCAGTACAACCGCCTGGGGCCTTCGCATCTGGAACCCCTGCCTGCCACCCACGTCGACACCGGCCTGGGGCTGGACCGCATCGTAGCGGTGCTGCAAAAAAAGGACTCCAACTATCGCACCGACTTGCTCTGGCCGCTGATCAAAACCACGCAGAAGCTTTCCGGCCATACAAATGAACAGGTCGAAAAGGAGTTCACGCCCTACCGCGTGATCGCCGACCACGCGCGTGCCGCGGCCTTCCTGGTCGGCGACGGCGTGATCCCCGGCAATATGGGGCGCAACTACATCACCCGCATGATCATCCGCCGTGGTTATCGTTTTGGCGGCATGCTCGGTTTGAACGAGCCGTTCCTGGCCAAAGTCGCCGAGACGGTTATCGACAATTACGGCGAGGCCTTCACCGAATTAGAGCGCAACCGCAAGACCATCATCGACACCATCACGCGCGAAGAGCAGCAGTTCCAGCGCACCCTCGACCGCGCCACAGACCAGCTTTCTTCGCTACTCGACGATCTCGAAAGCAGCGGCGAGAAATCACTCTCAGGCGAGCAGGCCGCTGATCTATATACAACCTTCGGCATGCCCCTGGAGATCACCCGCGATATCGCTCGCGAGCGCGACCTGGAAGTCGAGCAAAGCGGCTTCAATCAAGCCATGGAAGCGCACAGATTGGCTTCTGGCGCTGGTAAAGCGATGGGCGCCCTGGGTGGAGAGGACGTTGAGATTTACCGCGCGATCCGTGCCGATCTGCAGGAGAAAGGCATTCTCGACTCCAATGGCGTGACTCATGATCCCTATGGCAGCCTGGAATTTGAGGGCAAAATTCTAGCCCTAATCGTAGATGGTCAATCTAAAAGTGAGGCTGCTTCAGGTGACCTGGTGGAAGTACTGCTCCCAGAGACCCATTTCTACATCGAGGCGGGTGGGCAGGTAAGTGATACTGGCGTGATCATTTCACCCCCCCCTAGCCCCCCCCGGGAAGGGGGGGGAATAAGGGGGGGGTGGGAAATTCGCATCACCGACCTGCGCAAACCCGCTGCCGGCCTCATCACCCACGTCGGCGAGGTGGTTTCTGGCACCCCAAAGGTTGGCGATGCGGCTACAACCCGCATTGACGCCATGCGCCGCAAAGACATCATCCGCAATCACACTGCCACGCACTTGCTGCACTACGCCCTCGACAAAGTTCTCGGCTCCCACGCTCGCCAGGCTGGTTCATTAGTAGCCCCAGACCGGCTGCGCTTCGACTTCACCCATCCCGAAGCGCTGACCCCCGATGAATTGGAGCAAATCGAAGCCGAGGTCAACAAGCGCGTTTTGGAAGACCACAAGTTGAACATTCAGTTCAAGTCCTTAGATCAGGCCATCGAAGATGGCGCCCGGGCTTTATTTGGCGAGAAGTACGAAGAAACCGTGCGCAACATCACCATCACCTCCGACTATGAAGATCACGCCTTCTCCAACGAGCTGTGCGGTGGAACGCACTGCCAAAGCACCGGCGAGATCGGCAGTTTTATCATCACCAGCGAAGGCAGTGCCGCGGCGGGCATCCGGCGCATCGAAGCTGTCACTGGCCGTGAGGCTTACAAACTCATCCAACGCCGTTTCGGCGTGCTCAACCGCGCCGCAGCCATGCTCTCAACCACACCCGATCAACTGCTCGAACGGGCCGAAGCGACCATCGCCGATCTTTCTGGAGCGCGCAAAAAGATCCGTGATTTGCGTCAACGTTTAGCCTCCGCCGATTTCACCCGCGTCTTAGATGAAACCTCTATTGTCAACAGCGTAGATGTGCTAACAGCAATCTTCAAAGAGGCGGATGCCGACACCCTACGTCAAATGGCAGACCGATTCCGTCAGCGTTACCCTGAAAATGGCGTGGCCGTGCTTGCCAGCGTGCTCGATGAGCGGCCTGTCGTCATTGCTGCCGTAACAGAGAATTTGGTCAAACGCGGCATCAAAGCCGGAGATTTGGTCAAATTCGTCGCCGCGCCCCTCGGTGGTGGTGGCGGCGGGCGCCCAACCCTGGCTCAAGCGGGTGGCAAAGACCCCAGCAAGATCGAAGAGGCTCTGGCCAGCGTCGTAGGGTGGGTTGAAGAGAATATAGAATAATTTCAGACCCTAAAGATCTACGAAACCTTTAGGGTCTTTTGAAAAAATTCCAATGAAATCCACCAAGCCCAATCTAAACCCCGATGAATTGTCCTCCTACGTCATCAAGGAGCTTAGCTCCTTCGAAGAAATCAATGACATCGTCTTTGAAATCTGCAATCGCACAGGCTGGGATTGGCGGCAAGGGGAAGAATTTGTTATCGAAGTTCAAGCAGATCATCAACGCCTTGTTACCAGGAGAAGGAATAGATTGCTAGTACCCCTCGGAATGGCGATCTTTTTGGCGGGTGCGGCCTTAACCTTATACACTGGTGATATACTTTGGCGTGACTATAATACTATCTACAGTCGGTATGTCTCCAATGAAGCAATTATCGAAGCATTAATCAATATCTTCATCAACAATGGTTATTTGTTCATCCTTGGAATCGGAATGTTGATTGGTGGCGCATACGGCCTCGGCAAAACTCTCACCTAATAACACTTCAGTGCACAGAAGATGAAAACGCAAATCATCCAACTCGAACCCCACGATGATATTTACTCAGCCATGGACAAAATGGGTTGGGGCCAAACAGCGCGTATCTTACTAGTTTGGCCAGCACGGGGGAGCGTGCTCAACCGTCGCTTAGACCTGATCATGCTCAAAAGGCACAGCGCCGAACTGGGTTCCCAGTTAGCCATGGTCGTTCGCAATCCTGGGATACGCTTCCACGCGGCATCGCTTGGGATTCCACTCTACAACAGCATCCGCAAAGCCGAAGGAGATCACTGGCGGCCAGATCGCAAGCAGCGTATCAAGCTGCCCCTGACAATCCGGCGCCAATCCACAGAACTTTGGCGCAAACGGCGTCTGCCCATGAATCTGGATGGGCTTAAGGCAATCGCTCACCCGCCTATGCCAGCATGGATCATGCACCCCATCACCCGCGTCACGGCCTTTACCCTGGGGGTTTTGGGCGTATTGGCCATCGCTGTACTATTGGTGCCCTCTGCGGATATCCATCTTTCACCAGAAACGCGCCGGGAAGAGATTACCATCTCGGTGGCAGCCAACCCAGAATACCAATCTGTGGACCTTTCAGGCACAGTTCCCGCCCGTTGGGAAACAGTCATCGTTGAGGGTCGCGGCAGTTTGACAACTTCCGGCAGCATCCCCATCCCCGATAGGATCGCAAAAGGCGAGGCCACGTTCACCAATCTCACCGATCAAACCATTCCCTTGCCTGTGGGAATCGTCGTCAGCACCCTAGATGATCCGCCAATTCGATTTATCACTAGCGCTTCGAATATCGTCCCACCGGGGGAGGAAGGCACAACCGTGCCCGTCGAGGCTCTCGCCCCAGGAGCAATCAGCAACATCGCTGTAGGAAGCATCCTGGCCATTGAAGGTTCGTTAGGCCTAGAGTTGACGGTGATAAATTTTGAGCCTACATCCGGCGGCACCGACCGCAATATCCCCGCGCCCAATGAGGCGGATTACGAAGAACTGTATGCCCAGCTTTATGAAACGCTGGCACTCACCGCGCTCGCAGAGATCGGCGAAAAGTTGGTCGAGGGCGATCTATTGATCAGTGAGGATGCACAGATCGTGGGAACGCAAGAAGAATCGTTTACACCCAGCGAACCGGCGCCCACCGATCAATTGGAGTTGGTGTTGAGATTAGAATTTCAGGCGCTAACTGTCTCCGGAGAAGATCTGCGCGAATTAGCTCACGCGGCTCTAGAGACCAACCTGCCCGAAAGCTTCACCCCCGACCCAGGGACATTAGAACTAACGCAACTAAGCAGTATAAAGTTAAATGATGATCATACAGCCAATTGGCGCATGCGCGCTGAATGGAAAATCGATGCCCAACTCGAACACACCGAAGCCATAAAACTGGCTATCGGCTTATCCCCAGAAAAAGCCGTCGAACAGCTGACCGACAGACTGCCTTTAGCTGAACCAGCAGAAATTTCCCCCAAACCATCCTGGTGGCCGCGATTGCCTTTCTTGCCCTTCCGAATTTCAGTTTCCAGCGGCAACTAACTACCAATCCTAATATCCAACTTCTATCATCCAACCCCATGCGCATACTCGGAGTTGATCCCGGCGACAAAAATATCGGCATTGCAATTAGTGATCCAACTGGCACAATTGCTAACCCGCTGACCGTTCTAAAGCACCGCTCGCGCGCCGAAGACGCCCAGGCAATTGTCGACTTGGCGATACAGAACGAAGCCGGTCTAATCATCATAGGTCAGAACCTGGATGAGGAGGGAATGCCAACCTTTCAAGGCCGCAAATCCGCTCGTTTGGGAGGCGTGATTAAGGGAAATACAGAAATCCCAGTGAGATATTGGGACGAGAGTGGCAGCACAAAAACCGCCCGACAGGCGCGCATCGCTATGGATGTCTCCCGCAGCAAGCGAAGCGGCCATTTAGATGAGTTAGCTGCAACGGTTATCCTGCAATCGTACCTTATTTATAACTCACCAAATTCTGAAGATGCCAATCTGAAATGAAAAAATCACAATCTAAGTACTGCGCCATTCTCTTGCTGCCGCTGCTTGTAGCACTGGGATTGCTCTTCTTCTACTTGGTCATTTTTCCTGTGACCATGCCCAAGCAAATTAATGCCACTTTTGGATCACCCGCTCCAAATTTGGGTTTAGTTGAGCGGACATCCTTAACCCTCCAACTCTACCGTTACAGCGATCAATTAACTGAACCTGCCAATCCTTTTGGCGATATCTCATCTTTTCAGATCATCTTAGGCGAATCCCCTATCGTGGTCAGTCAACGCCTTGAAGAGCAAGGGCTGATCCAGAACGCGGATGCATTCCGAGTGTATTTGATTTACAGTGGTATGGATACCCAAATCCAGGCTGGGGAGTACACGCTTAGCCCGGCGCTAAACTCATTAGAAATTGCTCAGGCGCTATTAGATCCAAACCCTACTAATGCCATGTTGGTTGTTCTAGCAGGCTGGCGACTGGAAGAGGTGGGGATCGCGGTACCAACTTCAGGGTTGTCGATCACGCGTGAAGTATTTGTTGATTTAGCAGAAGCCGAATCCGCTGAAGGTTATTTACTACCAGGAACGTATGATCTCCCTCGCACTACAGATGCTGCAGCTCTCTTAGCCACTTTGCGAGCAACGTTTGAGCAGGCCATTACTGATGAAATGCGGGGTGGATTTGAGCAGCAAGGTTTGAGTCTGCATGAAGCCGTCATCCTGGCTTCGATTGTTGAACGCGAAGCCGTCGTCGACGAGGAAATGCCCATAATCGCTTCCGTATTTTTCAATCGTCTCGTCATTGGAATGAAACTGGAAACCGACCCTACTGTTCAATACGCGATTGGCTTCAACCACGCTCAAGGCCGCTGGTGGACCAACCCTCTATCGCTGCAAGATCTCCAAATCAATTCCCCTTACAACACCTATATCTATGCCGGTCTGCCCCCGGGACCAATCTGCAGCCCAGGGATCAATGCCCTACGTGCAGTCGCTTTCCCAGCCCAAACACCCTATTACTATTTCCGGGCAACATGTGATGGTTCAGGGCGACACTTCTTCGCTGAGACATTCGCGGAGCACCAATCTAATGCCTGTCCTTGAGCAGCGAACAGTGGTCAGTGGGTAGTGATCAGAATATCTCAATCACTATCTCTATCTCAGCCTCTAATCTTCAATTTCAACAATTCGCTGACGTTTACGGTTGACGATCAGCCTTGTCACATCGGGGCGCGAGTAGTGACCGGAGGGATCAAAGTTTTGGCGTTCTTCTCGTACACGGGCGTGATCGATGGTTGCAACCATGAGAGACTCTTTATCGACAACTGGCTCGATCACCCATTCTCCATCGGGGCCAGCCAAGCAAGAGCCTCCGTCTGCTAACACATCTCCGCTGTTCTCAAGGATTAAATCCAGGTGAGGGGTTCCCTTGGGAAAATCTGACGTACGCATCAATCCTGAAACCGATACGACATAAGAGCGTGACTCCTTGGCAATGAAGCGAGTGATATCGTGGGTATTGCGGTAGCTTCCTGGCCAGACAGAGACATGCAAATCTTCACCTTGTGCATAGAGGGCGGCACGCGGCAGGGGCATCCAGTTCTCCCAGCAGTTCAGCCCGCCGACAGTAAATGCACCCAATTTATGCACTCTCAAACCATGGCCATCGCCAGTGGACCAAGTCAGGCGTTCTTCGTACGTGGGCATCAATTTGCGATGCACCGAGCCAATCTCCCCTTCAGAGTTGATGTACACCAAAGATGCATACACACTGTGTCCACCGCGATCAGAAGGGCGTTCTATCGTTCCCAAATAAATCGCCATCTTGTTCTTTGCCGAGAGCGCGCAAACCTGATCCAGATGTCCCGCTTCTATCTGTACCGCCTGATCCAGATAATGGGCGTGGATCTCCTTCTGGATTTGTGAATTGAAGCGTGCCCCATCGGTGCGCTCAACCCAGAAAGGATAACCCGGTAGAACAGCCTCACCAAAGGCTACTAGCTGACAGTTCTTCTCGGCTGCTTCTTCAATTTTCAAGATTATCTTAGCTAGCGTAGCTTCACGGTCCAGCCACACAGGAGCGATTTGAGCCAGGCCGATGTTGAGCTTTTGGTCAGATAAATTTTGATTAGTTTTTGTCATTAATTCTCCAACGGGAAAACATGTCGCGGTTAGCAAAGGGCTTACGGCCAACGGCTCCCGGCTACTTCAATATGTAATACGTTCCACGCTTGGTGCCCATCTTCAAGATGACGCCCTTGTTGACCAAATCAGCTAGATCACGGCGCAGGGTTTCGGATGAGACATCTGGGCAAAGTCCCTGGTAATCGCGGTTGGTCAGACGTTTACGAGTCGCCAAAAATCCCAAGGCCAGTTCTTGACGAGGGTTTAATTCGTGATCAGAATACCTGGATATATCTGGTGACACAATCGCATCCTTCAACTCTACTTCCCCATTGGGAATCCGCTCAGGGTGGATTTCACCGATGGAGTTAAATATCATCACCCGGAAAGCGCCGCCCACCTCCTCAAACTTGGGCTCGGGCAGGTTGTTCTGACGCATTACGGTGAGCACACGGTTGAGGCCATATCCCAAACGCTCGACGTATCCCAAATCCGAGAGCACCTGTGCGATGACGGGGTTGCGTGAGAAACGCGCTTCTAGTAAATTTTCCAAGGTCACCGGGCCGGGCAAATCGCCAGGGGAATGCACTTCCAATCGGTCAGCAAATATGTGTAAGTGAATGCTGTCGCCGCCCTGGTTGTAGTCCCGGTGCGCCACAGCATTTACTAACAGCTCACGTACGGCCTCTAATGGATATTCTGGAGTTTCTTCTCTTGTTAGTCCCACCAGGCGCACGACTCTGCGGAGTTGGTCGCGCACGAAAGTTTCAGCTTGGCGCAATTGCTGCGGCAGCGTTCCGCGAATTTCTTGTTTAACAAATTGATCTGAGAAGGCCAGCCCTGAAAAGCGCGCTGCCAGAATTGTGGCGCTGGGTGCCCACTGCTGGGGATGGAGTCCGAATAGCAGTAAGCCAGCATAGGTGGGTTTCATCTCGCCATCACACTCTTTCATGCAGCCTCGACGAGAGAGCAAATCTTCAAGAGGTTCATCGGGTGGCAAATCTAAGGCTTCTTTGTATGCCGCTATTTGATCAAAATCCAGGTCATTTAATGAAGCATCTTCGGGCACTTGAGCTTCGAATTGCACTGAGCCGCGTTTGATCATCAAGGCCCGTAACTCAGGCGGCGGCAGCGGCTCAGTGCGTACTCCTCGCCGAACTAAATAACGACCTTCCAGGTTGAAGGCGTGCGGCAATCCTTGAGCAACGACAACGGACAAAACTTGCTTATCTTGGATTTCTAAGATTCGGGGGATGGGCAGCACTAAGGATGGATCGATCAATAATGCAGCTTGGAAGACAATGTCAGTGAGGTACTCTGCATCCCTAATTCCAGTCACCTGAGACGAGCGCGGTGCGACACCTATTAAGATATTGCCCCCATCGCTGTTAGCCATACCGGTTAACACAGCAGCCAGATCTGAGACAGAAACATCGTCAGGGAACCAGTGTAATTTCTGCCCCCTGCCTTTATCGAGCAATGTGATAATCTCCGCCGCAGCCGTGGTCATGCCAGTATTATAGCAATAATTCGTGGTCAGTTGATAATTGAAAGTGGGTGTCTCTCACGGCAATTCCCATAGAACCGATAGTGGTTAGCGGGAAGCAGATAGCATTGAGGCATTCAAGAACAAAAACATAAAACTCGTGACACCGGAATCCATTGTCACGAGTTTTATGTTTTTACTGACTACTGGTCACTGTTTACTGTTCTTCTTCTCCCTCATTCTCTTCACCTGTGGTGACGTTTTCCTTCTCTGACTCTACTTTCGGCGGCGCCGGCCTCAGGGCGATTTCCAGGATTTCATCCATATGTTTGACAAGGCGAATATCAAGGTCATCACGAGCTTTCTGAGGAATATCGACCAAATCTTTTTTGTTTTCTTCTGGAATAAGAACTATCTTTAACTCGGCGCGATGGGCAGCCAGAATTTTTTCGCGCACTCCCCCTACGGGCAGTACCCGTCCTCGTAAGGTAATCTCACCAGTCATGCCCAAATCGCAGCGTACTTTGCGCTCCGTGAAAGCTGAGATCAAAGATGTTGCAATGGTTACGCCAGCACTAGGCCCATCTTTGGGGATCGCCCCGGCGGGGATATGTAAGTGGATATCCGTTTCCTGAAATTCTGCAGGGTCAAGATCCAGCTCTTTAGCACGCGCCTGCAAAAACGAAAATGCTGCCTGAGCAGACTCTTGCATAACATCACCTAGCTGACCAGTGAGTTTCAATCCGCCTTTCCCCTCCACAAGAACAACCTCAACAGGCATGATCTCACCGCCGCCAAACGTCCAGGCGACTGCAGTGGCTACGCCAACTTCGTCCTCGCGCTCAGATTGATGGTAGAAAAACTGCGTCGGTCCCAGGAAGCGCTCGATCTGCTCTACTTCGATCTGCCTGGGGTATTCGTCGCCCTCGGCTTTGATGCGAGCCACTTTCCGGCAAACACGCCCAATCTCACGCTCAAAGTTGCGTACGCCAGCTTCATAGGTATAATCCCTGATAATTTTGCGCAGGGCAGCTTCCGTAAATTCGATCTCCTCTTCATCAATACTGCTTTCCTCGCTTTGGCGCGGGATTAGGAAACGGCGGGCAATTTCTAGCTTCTCTTCTTCGATATAGCCAGGGAATTCGATCACTTCCATACGGTCCAGCAGCGCATCGGGGATAGTTGACTCGGAATTGGCGGTTGTGATGAACATCACGTTGGAGAGATCGAAATCCAACTCTAAATAATGATCGGAGAAAGCATTATTCTGCTCAGGGTCCAGTACTTCTAACAGAGCCGATGATGGATCGCCGCGATAGCTGATACCCAACTTGTCAATCTCATCGAGCATAAAAAGCGGATTAGCAACTTTAGCGCGCTTCATCGTCTGCAAGATGCGCCCAGGCAAAGCGCCGATATACGTACGCCGGTGACCGCGAATCTCTGCTTCATCTCGCACCCCACCCAAGGAGATGCGCACGAATTCGCGTCCCAAAGATGCGGCGATCGAGCGTCCCAATGATGTTTTCCCCGTGCCAGGAGGGCCAACAAAACACAATATCGGCTGGCGCGATTTCTTAGGCTTGAGACTCTTCACTGCGATATATTCTAAGATGCGATCTTTGGCCTTTGGCAAACCAAAATGATGCTCATCCAAAACCACGGCCGCATTTTTGACATCGAGATTATCCTGCGTAGTTTCTTGCCAGGGCAAATCCAGGATCCAATCGATATATCCGCGAATAATGCCTACTTCGGGTGAAATAGGCGGGATGTGGTTTAGTCTTTTTAGCTCCTTCAGAGCGCGTTCTTTGGCTGGTTCAGTGAGGACGGTCTTTTCAATGCGCTCGCTCAACTCAGCTACGTCCGCCATAAATGGGTCGCCATCCCCTAGCTCGGTCTGGATAACCTTCATTTGCTCTCGCAAATAGAATTCACGCTGTGTTCGATCTACCTCGCCGCGGGTGCGGGATTGGATCTCATCTTCTAATTCAAGTACTTCCAATTCTTCGGCAAGCAGCTCCCCAATATAGCCCAGCCGCTCAAGGGGATTGAGCATCGCCAACAATTTATGGCGTACATCCATATCCAGGGTGACAGCCGTAGCGATCATATCTGCCATCCACCCAGGGTCGTCGATATTCATCGCGAAGAGATAAGCTTCTTCAGGTAGACTTCGATTGAGCTGCACACAACGCTTGAACATATCCAGAACAGAACGCATGACTGCATCTGTATTTCGATCTGCAAGGGGTTCTTCGAATATTGGCCGCACCAGCGCTTTCAAGTAGGGTTCTGCTTGACTGAACTCAATCAATTCAACCCGTCTGCGTCCCTGCACCAGGGCCGTGCTTGCTCCCTCTGGCATATTGACCAGCCGTCCGACGGCGACTTCAATTCCAATGGGGAGAAAATCTTCAGGTCCGGGGTCTTCATGATCTGGGTTGCGTTGGGCCAGCGCAATCAGGGTTTGATTATGCACCTGAGCATCTTCTACTGCCCAAAGAGTTTTTTCACGGCCGATAAATAGAGGTGACACCATGTTAGGGTATACAACCACGCCGCGTAGAGGCATCACTGGTGCTTCGATGATGCCATGCTCATTTGGCAGTAAGTCATCGATTGCATAGAGTTCTTCAGTGCGCCGGTTTAGAGAATCTGCATATTCGTTAGTATCGTTGGGATCCCAATTATCTTGCTGCATACTTACTCCCCGAGCTTTCGTTCGAACCAAGCAATGCGCCCAGTTGCAGCCACAAAGATACTGCCTGTAACCATGATCACATCACCTTCTGGAGCTTCAGCCATCGCCATCTCGAGCGCATCTCCTACATCTGGAATTATCTCTATTGGTACACCAACCCCGTTAGCCATGGAAGCTAATGCAGCTGGATCCATTGCGCGGGGATGAGTGGATTTGGCGCAATATACCTTCTTCAAGCGCGGGGTCAACTCCTTGAGCATGCCATGGACATCTTTATCATCCGAAGCGCCTAAAATCAACCATAGCGAGCGACCTGGGAAATATTCATCCATGGTTTGTTGAATTTTCATCATTGCCCCTGGCGTATGGCCAGAATCAACCACAACCGGCGGCTCTTTCCGGAGGATTTCGAAACGCCCGGGCCATTCGGTTTTGGCGAACCCTTCTTGGATCGACTCATCGTCAACTACAATTCCAACATCGTTGGCTAGCTGCAAGGTTGCATAAGCAACAACAGCATTCTCTGCCTGATGGGGTCCTAATAACTCGATTTGATAATTTGCTGGCGGCTTGCCACCATTCCATATGGATAGCTCTTGTCCGTCGAGTGAATGCTCACATTGTTGGTAGTGGTAATCTCTGCCAATTAAAGTTAGGGGCGCTTCTTTATTTTCTGCAATCGCTTCGATCACCTCGATGGCAGAATCCACTTGAGAAGCAACGACCACCGGAACGCCCGGTTTGATGATCCCCGCTTTTTCCGCGGCAATCTCCTCAATGGTATCACCTAAAATTTTGGTATGTTCCAAATATAAGGATGTGATTACCGTTAAAACTGGGGAAATGACATTGGTTGAATCGAGTCGACCACCTAAGCCCACTTCGACAACTGCCACATCAACATTGTTGAGGGCAAAATACCATAAGGCCATGGCTGTCGTAATATGGAAGGTTGTGAGATCGGGAATCGCAGCAACATGCGGCTTGATCTTCTCAACAAGGTCAACAAATTCCTCTTGAGAAATCGAAACGCCATTGATTTGGATGCGCTCTTCGAAATCTTTCAAGTGCGGAGAAGTATACAGTCCCACCTTGTAACCTTGGGCCCGTAAAGCGTGGGCACAAAATGCGCACACCGAACCTTTACCTTTGGTTCCAGCGACGTGGATGCTGGGGTATGTGTGGTCGGGTTGCCCCAAAGATTTCATCAAATTTCGCATACTTTGAAGGGTGAAATCTTCGATCGAAAGATCGTCCTGATGGGTCAGACTGAAATCAACGTACTCGTAGATATAGTCTAGCGCTGCTTGGTATTGTGTTTGGATGTCTTGGCTCATAGCAGGACGATTTTAACCCCTTGGATGCCTTGGTGCAAGTGAGATAAATCAGGGTATCAGATATACATTTCATTTGTGCATATTATTACTTGCGACGAACTCTGAAGTTAGGTATGATTGACCTGAGAAATTATCCAAAAGTGCAGGGAATTTTGGCACTCAACGTATAGCGAACGGAGTTGCATATGCTAGAAATTCGAAACCTGACGAAAGTTTATGACGATGGCACGGTTGCGCTCAAAAATGTGAGCTTTGGCGTGCCAGATGGCGAGTTTTTGGTCGTCATCGGTTTGAGCGGCTCAGGGAAATCAACCCTGCTGCGCTGCATCAACCGATTGATCGATCCAACTGAAGGAGAAATTCTTTGGGATGGCGTCGATCTGGCCCAACTCAAAGGGGAAGAATTGCGCATGACTCGCCGCAAAATTGGCATGATTTTCCAACACTTCAACTTAGTCAAACGCTCCCAGGTGCTGACCAATGTGCTTTCTGGTCGTCTGGGGTATACATCCACGCGGCGCAGTTTGGTCGGGCGTTTTTCCAAGGAAGACATAGATAAAGCCTGGGTAGCGCTAAAACGTTTGGGGATCGAAGATCAGGCGCTTAAGCGCGCGGATGAGTTGAGCGGTGGACAGCAACAACGTGTGGGTGTTGCTCGTGCCCTGATGCAAGAACCCAGCATGATTCTGGCCGACGAACCCGTCGCTAGCCTGGACCCGGTGCTGGCCCACTCCATCTTGCAATATCTAGAAATGCTCAACCAGGAAGACAAGATGACGATTATCTGCAGCCTTCACTATCTCGACCTGGTTCAACGCTACTCTACTCGCGTGATCGGCTTGCGTGATGGCGAGATTGTCTATGAAGGCAGCCGCGCCGATATTCAAGCCATGAGCGATGAAGAATTCAAAGATATCTACGGCGAAGAAGCCGAACGAGTTGGCAGTGGACTCGAAGGTGCCCTAAAAGTTGATGAAGGGGGTGCAGCATGAACGACAAAATGAACCTCAACCATAAAGCCGAAAATATTCGAAAGCCAAGCTGGGTACCTGTGCCTTTAGCAGCCCTGTTTTCCTTAATAATCCCCGGCCTCGGGCAAATTTTCGCTCGCAGTATTCGTCGTGGAATATTGCTATTTTTTTCTTACGCCACCATTCTTGGCTTATTGGTCTGGCGCTTCATACTGGCCGCCCCGCGCGATGAAGGGTTTGCAGATATCGTCAAGAAAGGATGGCATCTGGATCCGTTCTTGATCATTATTACGATCCTGTTCATCCTGCTTCACCTATGGATTGTATACGATGCTTACCTTCTAGCCAAACATCGTGATCGCACACCATTGAGCGTTTTCTTCGTCATCCTGGTAGTTTTCTTCGCCTTGGGCTGGCAGATCGGCCAGATCGACCTCGTCAACATGGTCACACAAGCCGACGAAGCCTTACCGGCCCTGAGTCGCATCGCCTGGCCCTGGATCAAAGCCATCGAATACGACGAGGATGAAATTAGGGCAGTTGCTAATATCGAAGTGCCTTGCCCTGAAGATCATGATCCGCCTGCTGCCAATGAAGTAGGAAATGATCCAGTAATCGTTACTGATCTGACCTGCGGGATTCTCAAAGAGCAAGATGGCACACTGGGGACAATACTTCGTCTTGAAGGACATAACTTCATCCCCGGCGTAGACGTCAATATCATGTGGGCAGATCCAATCAACAATGAATTTCGCCAACGTCAGGGCGGAGAATATGTAATTCTCATCCCCGATGAGAACGGCTACTTCGAATTTGATATCGAAATGCCCTACCGCCTGCTGCCTCCCTCCGCCAACGAACCCACTTATATTTGGGAGTTGTTCGCACTTCAAATCGCCGCGGTTGGTGATGCCCATCTGAGTCAAGACTTCATATTGGTTGTCGAGAAGATGATCGAAACCATCTTCATCGGCATGATGGCAACCTTCTTTGGTGTGATCTTCGCGCTGCCAGTGAGCTTCTTTGCGGCACGCAACCTGATGTCTGCGTCACCAGTAACCCTGGTGATCTACTATCTCGTTCGGGGAGTCCTAAATATCATCCGTTCGATAGAGCCGATCATCTGGGCAATTAGTGCCGTGATTGTGGTCGGTCTGGGACCCTTCGCTGGCATTTTGGCGCTGGTCTTCCACTCCATCGCTGCTTTGGGCAAGCTTTACTCAGAAGCCATCGAGTCTATCGACCCCGGACCCATCGAGGCCATCCATGCCACGGGCGCCAATTGGGTTCAGACTGTGATCTATGCGGTTATTCCGCAGATCATCCCACCATTTGTATCCTTTACTATCTATCGCTGGGATATCAACGTTCGTATGTCCACAATCATCGGACTGGTTGGTGGCGGTGGTATTGGCTTCTTGTTAGTTCAATTTATCCGCATCCTAGATTATCGTTCCGCTGGAATGTGTGTTTGGTTTATTGCCATCACAGTAGCCATACTCGACTACGTCAGCGCTGAGATCAGGGCGCGTTTCGTTTAGTTGGTTTCACAGTCCAAGCAAAGACCCTAGAGGATTTCTCATCAAACCTTTAGGGTCTTTTATATTGGAATGGTAGAATCGGGCCCGTGATTAAGAAAATACTCAAGATGCTTTTGAAAATAGTTTTCACATTGATAATTACGGCCTTGATGGTCTTGCTGGTCCCCAGGGTGACCACGAAGCTGCATGCCTGGACGCGCACCCAAAGCGTGGACCAAGTTTCCAAGCACGGTGTGGCGATTATCTTTGGAGCTGGTCTTTGGCGTGATGGCTCTCCTACACCCGTTCTACGCGACCGAGTCGCTACCGGGGTAGATTTGTATTTTGCTGGAAAAGCAGAAAAATTACTCATGAGCGGTGATAACCGTTTCGAAGATTACAACGAACCTGCCGCCATGCGCGATTATGCCATCAGCTTGGGCGTTCCAGATGATGCCATCGTACTCGATTATGCTGGCCGCCGGACCTATGACACATGCTACCGAGCGAGAGAAATTTTCGAGCTTGATTCTGCCATCCTTGTAACCCAGGGATTCCATTTGCCGCGCGCGCTTTATACTTGCAACGCCCTTGGAGTAGCCGCGGTCGGTGTCGAAGCTGACCAACGCATCTACCGCCGACGATCGTTGGCCTTCTGGCATACGCGCGAAACTATCGCTACTTTGGTTGCCATGCTGGAAGTTCATGTGCTGCACCCACTGCCCGTTTTAGGTGAACCAGAGCCCATTTTTACTGATAATCTAAACGAAATCACCACTGAGACACAGAGCTCGCAGAGAGGTTATTAACTCATGTTACGCAGCCTAAAGAGAATCTTCCTGTAAATAGGGGGTCGGGGGCGAAGCCCCCACCCCCTATTTACAGGGAAATCTCGCTACCTGTGCGTAACATGAGTTATTAATTGGAAACAGCTTTATCAGGTTTTATCCCAAATTAATATCCGTGACTCCACTGAAAAAACTACCAGACGAGGGCTTCCGCCGGAAGCGGGAAACTCGCTTGGTGGCTTTTTGCAGAAGAGTCATCCGTGATTATCTGCATTCATCTGTGGTTATATATTTCAAGGAACAATCATGAACCGAGAAGAAGCCCTTGCCATCGTACGCGAATTTGTCAAAAACGAGAACTTAGTCCGCCACATGCTGGCCGTAGAATCAGCGATGAAATTCTACGCAGAGAAATTTGGTGAAGATACCGAAAAATGGCGCGCCACAGCCCTGCTGCACGATTATGATTGGGAGATTCACCCTACCTTGGAAGAACACCCTCAGGCTGGCATTGATTTGCTGCGCGAGCGCGGTGTCTCTGAAGAAATTTTGCGCGCAATCCTGAGTCACGCAGACCATACAGGTATCAGTCGCGATTCTCAAATGGAAAAGGCCTTGCTCGCCTGTGACGAAATCACTGGCCTGATTGTCGCTGTTGCCCTGGTGCGCCCATCTCGCTCGCTGGCAGACCTGAAGGTTAAATCTGTCAAAAAGAAATGGAAAGATAAAGCCTTCGCCGCCGGGGTCAATCGCGAAGAAGTTGCGCAGGCTGTAGATGATTTTGAGATTGAGTTGTGGGAGCACGTTGGCAACGTCATCCAGGCCATGCAAACCATCGCCCCTGAATTAGGGTTGTAATAATATTCCGCGACAATGATCTCTCTCCAGCGTATACAATCTCAGAATACAAAGTAATGGAGATTTGACTATGCGCAAACTATATCTAATTTCAGCAATTTCTGTCTTGGTACTGGCCACACTGGCATGCGGAATAAATTTTGACCTTCCCGTAACCACAGACATCAAGACTGGCCCTACGACCATAAAAGAGATTCGCATCCCAAACCTGGATTCGACCGAAGAATTACCTGAGTTAACTCTGGCATTCGGAGCCGGGGAACTCTTCCTCGCTCCGGGAGCAGAAAATGCCCTACTCGAAGGCACGGCCACCTATAACGTCGAAGATCTTAAGCCCGAAATCCAAACGGATGGTAATTCGGTCAGAATATCCACAGGCAACTTAGAGATCAATGGCATCCCCAACTTTCAATCTCGAGTGAAGAATATTTGGGAATTTGACATCGGTGAAGATCCCCTCGATTTGACCATCAAAGCCGGCGCCTATTCTGGCGAACTCGAACTGGGTGGGCTAAGCCTGACTAAGCTTCACATTTCAGACGGCGCGGCGGATGTCATGGTGAATTTCGATGAACCGAACCAAACCGTAATGCGCACCTTGCGCTACGAAACCGGCGCATCCAATATTGTAATGACCAATTTGGCGAATGCCAATTTCGAAACCATGATCTTCCAAGGCGGTGCCGGAAACTACGAGCTAGATTTTTCCGGTGAGCTGCAAAATGACGCCGAAGCCATTATCGAGACAGGACTCAGCAATATCGTCCTGACAATTCCAGAAAATTCAAATGTCGAAATCACCACTGAGGGCGGTCTCTCTAACATCTCCACCCGAGGAGAGTGGCTCGTTTCGGGGAGAACTTATTCTATGGAAGGCCAAGGGCCCAAATTGACCATTACCGTAGAAGTAGGCGCTGGGAACTTAACTCTCCGAACACCTTAATTTTCATATTCTGATGTAACCTTAAAAAGAGTGTCCGGCGCATTGTACTGGGCACTCTTTTTATAGATTTATGCTAAAATTCGCCCCATGGATACCCGAATTGTCTTCATGGGCTCCCCTGATTTTTCCTTGCCAACTCTGCAAGCGCTGGCAGATCATTACCAAGTTGTAGGTGTGGTAACTCAACCCGACCGACCTGCTGGGCGTGGACGCGATCTGAAGGCACCGCCTGTCAAAGAATTATCTCTGGATCTAGGTCTGTCTGTTATCCAACCAAATCGGCTGAAAGAGCAAGGGGTTATTGAACAGCTCAAAGCTTGGGAACCAGACGTCATCGTGGTTGCTGCTTTCGGACAGATCCTTCGCTCCAATGTTCTCAATCTCCCACCTTACGGATGCATCAACGTCCACGCATCGCTGCTGCCGCGCTGGCGCGGCGCAGCACCCATCAATGCTGCAATTCTGCACGGGGACGAAGAAACGGGCATCACGATCATGAAAATGGATACCGGGTTAGATACGGGGCCCATTATCAGCAAGTCTGCCATTCCTCTCACCGGCAATGAAACCGCTGGCTCGTTATTCCCAAAATTGGCCAAACTGGGCGCTGATTTACTTATGGAAACCTTGCCAAAATATTTGAGCGGCAAGTTGAATCCCAATCCCCAAGATGATGCTCAAGCAACATACATCAAAATGCTCAAACGCAGCGATGGTGAGTTGGATTTCAACGAGACTGCTGCTGCTTTAGAACGCCGAGTTCGTGGCCTTAATCCTTGGCCAGGGACATATTTATTGTGGGGCGATCAACGCCTGAAAGTACATCGAACCCGTGCCAACAGCGCAACTTCGCCAGGGGTTGGGGTGTTTACAACCAAAGAAGGTTTCCCCGCAGTAGGCACATCCAGCGGGCTATTGATTCTCGACGAAGTCCAACCTTCTGGCAAACGCCCAATGCCCGGAGATACTTTTTTGCGGGGCGCCCGAGATTGGGCAAACCAATAATCCACTAGCTTTTGTCCTCCTTATGTCCTCACAATCCAACAACCCCCCCGTCTATCACATCACCCTGCTAAGGCATGGCGAATCCATTGGCAACGCGGAAGGCTATCACCAGGGCCAGGCTGAGTTCCCCCTGACCGAAAAAGGGCGTCTCCAGGCTCACGCACTGGCGAAATTCTGGCTCAAAGAGGGTCGAGTATTCGACCAGGCCATTGCCAGCCCGCAGAGCCGCGCCAAGGAGACTGCCGAAATCATCACCAGCTCATTAGGTGTGCCCCTCGAATTTGACGAAGTCTGGATGGAGCGCGACAATGGGATCTATGCGGGCTTACGCCATACAGAAGCCATGGAAAAATACCCCCAACCCGATTTTATCCCCAGCTACGAGCCCATCGGGGAAGAAGGCGAGAGCCAATGGGAACTATACTTGCGTGGCGGTATAGCAGTTCAGAGCCTGATCCACAGACCTCCAGGGCGCTACCTGGTTGCATCCCATGGCGGCTTGCTCAATATGGCCATGTATGCCATCCTGGGTATCACACCGCCTCCCAATTTTCACGGTCCGCGCTTTCGCTTCCGCAATACATCCTATGTCACCCTGAGCTATTATCCTGATCGGCATATCTGGTACGTTCACGGAATCAACCAACGCGATCACTGGAACGAATCGGAAACTATGCCATGACCAAACTACAAATTCTAACGTTAGGCGCAGGCGCCATTGGCACATATGTTGGGGGCAGTATGGCGCTCGCCGGGCATGAAGTTGTCTTTCTGGAACGTCCAGATGTGGCTGCAGAACTCAAATCTCGGGGTTTGCGACTTGTCCTTGAAGATGGGGAGCATCTCATCCCTGGCCCTGTGGTGGTCGACTCGCTCGAAGATGCGCTTGCCTCCGGCAATTTCGACATCGTCATCTTTGCATTAAAGTCTTATCATACCCAGTCGTTCATCGACTCACTACCCGCTGACCACTTTGCTCTACCCACTGTTTTATGTCTTTCCAACGGCGTCGACAACGAGCTTGCTCTTGCAGAAACTCTCGGTCCCGACAAAGTCATCGCTGGTACAGTGACCACCGCCATCGGTCGCCGCGCTGCCGGAGATATCGTATTAGAACGTTTGAGGGGGGTCGGAGTCTCGGGGAAACATCCCTTGTCTGAAAAACTAGTTACCTCATTAGATGAAGCCGGTCTAAACGCCCATCACTATCCCAGCGCTGCGGACATGAAATGGTCCAAAATGCTCACCAACTTGCTGGCCAACGCATCGGCCGCCATTCTCGATATGACCCCCGCCGAGATATTCGCTAATCCTGGGCTGTACAAGCTTGAGATCACGCAATTGCGCGAAGCGCTCAAGGTTATGAGAGCGCAAGGCATCGGTGTAGTTGATTTGCCAAGCACCCCGGTACGCGCCCTGGCCTTCGCCGTGAATTACCTGCCTTTGAGCATCTCGCGCCCCTTGATGGCTAAAGCAGTCGGGAGCGGCCGCGGCGCTAAAATGCCATCCTTTCACATCGACTTGCACAGCGGGGGCGGCAGAAGTGAAGTCGATTATCTCAACGGCGCGGTGGTACGCGAAGGGAGCAAACTAAGCATACCCACCCCCACCAACAGCCTATTCACCGAGACCCTGCTCGCGCTGACCAGAGGCGATATCTCCCTGGATACCTACCGCCATCAGCCGGAGAAATTGCTAGCAAAGTTATAAGCCTAAATCGCAACTACCCAGGCCAAGATGAGATATCACCGGTAAACAGTGGCATAAGTCATACTTTTCCATTACGCGTTATGAAATTAGGTGGGATATTCTGAGCGAACGATCTCAATAAACTGACGTGCAAGAAATGATTGGTGTCTTTTGGTGTGGGTCGCAGCCGCAATTTTCCGTTGTGGGGCTATATCACTGATGGCTCGATAGAAAATCTGCTCTGAAGGATTGTTGACGGTCAATGCTCTCGGAACCAGTGAGACTCCCAAACCAAGGGCAACGCAGTTTTGCACCGTAGAAAGTTGGGAAGTATGGCAGACGATGTTCAGGGCCACATCTTGTTGGTAACAAAAAGACTGCACCTGCTCGCCCAGGCAATGAACTTCGCTGAGGGCGATAAAAGGGAAATCATCCAGTTCTTTGACTCGGATCGAAGTCCGCATACTGATATCATATTTTTGCGAAGCTGCCACTAACAGTGGCTCCGACAACAACTCTTCGGTGCGGATCAATTTGTTTTTAATCGGTAAGCTGGTGATCCCTACATCCAACTCGGCGGCGATGATTTTTTGAATTAACACATCCGTCAGGTCTTCGTGAACCTCCAGGGCGGCGTTGGGGAATTCCTGGCTAAAGCGGCGAATGACACCTGGCAAAACGAAGGGGGCAATCGTGGGGATGAATCCCACCTTCAGGGATCCGTGACCCTCCTCAAATTCTGTTTGTATCTCCACTTTGATATCCTGCAACTCCCCCAGGATGAGGCGGGCCCGCGGCAGCAACAGCCGTCCAAACTCGGTTAGCACAACTTTGCGCCCCAGACGATCAAAAAGAGGCTGACCGACTTCTTTTTCGAGTTTTATTATTTGCTGGCTGAGGGAGGGCTGTGCCACATTACAACGTTCAGCAGCCCGACTGAAACCACCGGTTTCGACGATGGCAACGAAATATTCCAATTGATGAATTTCCATATTGCTATCCGACAAAAGTATAGTTACAAACTATATAATATATAGGTGATTGATATTTTACAACTATACTAAATTTTTGTACAATGGGTATGTCAAAATCTTTTAGTGAGCTGATGAGAAAGCAAAAGGAGACAACCTTATGAACGAAGATAGCAAGTGCCCGGTAACGGGCGGAACTAACAACCCCATTGCCGGCGGTGGCACGTCGAACCGGGACTGGTGGCCGAACCAGTTAAACATCAAGATTCTTCATCAGAACTCTCCCATGAGCAACCCGATGGGCAAGGAGTTCAACTACGCTGATGAATTCAAGAAACTCGACCTGGAGGCCCTGAAGAAGGACCTCTATGCGCTGATGACCGACTCGCAGGACTGGTGGCCGGCCGATTATGGTCACTACGGAGGGCTCTTCATTCGCATGACGTGGCACAGTGCTGGTACTTATCGCACCGGCGACGGCCGCGGCGGCGGCGGGACCGGCAACCAGCGCTTTGCACCGCTCAACAGCTGGCCGGACAACGTAAACCTCGACAAGGCGCGCCGTCTGCTCTGGCCGATCAAGCAGAAATACGGGGACAAGATCTCCTGGGCCGACCTGATGATCCTGGCTGGTAACTGCGCGCTCGAATCGATGGGATTCAAGACCTTTGGCTTCGCCGGCGGACGTGAGGACATTTGGGAGCCGGAAGAGGATATTTACTGGGGAACCGAGAGCGAGTGGCTGGGTGACAAGCGCTACTCAGGTGAACGCGATCTCGAAAACCCGCTCGCAGCCGTACAGATGGGTCTGATTTATGTAAATCCGGAAGGACCTAATGGAGAACCTATTCCAGCAGCTTCTGGACATGATGTTCGAGAGACCTTTGGGCGTATGGCCATGAATGACGAAGAAACCGTTGCTCTAATTGCGGGTGGACACACCTTCGGCAAAGCTCACGGTTCGGGTGATGCCGCTCTGGTTGGCCCTGAGCCCGAAGGCGCCGGCATCGAGCAGCAAGGCCTCGGCTGGAAAAGCAGCTTCGGCAGCGGCAAAGGCGGCGATACGATCAGCAGCGGCATCGAAGGCGCCTGGAAACCGAACCCGACTACATGGGATATGGGTTACCTGAAGGTGCTGTTCAAATATGAGTGGGAACTGCTAAAAAGCCCGGCAGGAGCTTATATTTGGCTTGCAAAGGATGTTGATGAAGAGGATATGGTAGTGGATGCACATGATCCCACCAAGAAACATCGCCCTATGATGACGACTGCCGACCTTTCTCTTAAGTTTGATCCTGCCTATGAAAAAATCTCGCGGCGCTACCTTGAAAACCCCGACGAATTCGCCGATGCCTTCGCCCGGGCCTGGTTCAAGCTGACCCACCGCGATATGGGGCCGCGCTCGCGCTATCTCGGCGGGGAGGTCCCGGCAGAGGAACTGATCTGGCAAGACCCGTTGCCCGCAGTAGATCATGATCTGATCGACGCGCAGGACATCGCAGACCTCAAGGGCAAGATCCTTGCCTCAGGCCTGTCGATCTCCCAACTGGTTTGGACAGCCTGGGCGGCAGCGTCCACGTTCCGCGGCTCAGATAAACGCGGTGGAGCGAATGGGGCACGCATCCGTCTCGCGCCTCAGAAGGATTGGGAGGTCAACCAACCAGCCCAACTGAAGACTGTCCTGCAAACCCTTGAGGGAATCCAAAAAGAATTCAATAACGCACAGTCAGGTGGGAAGATGGTTTCGCTCGCTGACTTGATTGTCCTGGGTGGATGCGCAGGTGTCGAGCAAGCTGCGAAAAATACCGGTCACGATGTGAGTGTTCCCTTCACGCCGGGACGCACGGATGCCTCGCAGCAGCAAACCGACGTGAAGTCATTCTCCGTACTCGAACCGGCTGCAGACGGGTTCCGCAATTACCTTAAACTCAAATACGCCGTATCGGCAGAGGAGATGCTGGTTGATCGAGCACAACTGCTGACGCTGACAGCTCCTGAGATGACGGCTCTCGTTGGCGGACTGCGTGTTTTGAATGCCAACTTCGAGCAGTCCCAACACGGCGTCTTCACTAAACGGCCAGAGACCCTAACCAATGACTTCTTCGTGAATTTGCTCGACATGGGCACCGAGTGGAAGGCAACCTCGGAAGACGAGAACGTGTTTGAGGGTCATGATCGCGCCACAGGCGAAATCAAGTGGTCCGGCACGCGCGTCGACCTGGTCTTTGGCTCGAACTCGCAATTGCGGGCGCTGGCCGAAGTCTATGCTCAGGACGACTCGCAGTCGAAGTTCATGCACGACTTCGTGTCAGCCTGGAATAAGGTAATGAACGCAGATCGCTTCGACCTTGCTTAAATTTTCTTAGCCTATATGCCCGGCGATGAATCGCCGGGCTAAAATTTGCAGCCGGATTGATCCGGCTGTTGGTTCAGTCGGGTTTAGCCGACTTCAGTATTTAGCCTCTTTGGTGTTATGTGTGGTCAGACTTTTTTGTACACGGATGACTCCACTGAACAAACTACCAGACGAAAACTCGCTTGGTGGCTTTTTGCAGTAGAATGATCTGTTGATAAACTATTGATTGTCATGCTGAGCGCAGCGAAGCATCTCTGCAAAGACTCTTCGGTCGCAAACACCGCTCTCTCGGAGTGACAAGCGTAATCAATTTATGTGAAAATTAATCGTAATTTCAGGTTTGCGCCCGGCACTTTCGCCATAATCTTTCGGACGGTTATTCAAACATGTCAATTCATATCTTAGGCGCCTTAATCGCACTTGGCGCAGCCATTTCTTGGGGAGGTGGAGATTTTAGCGGTGGTTATGCCGCGCGGAAAATAAACCATTTCCAGGTTCTATTCTTGACCTCCTTGAGCAGTCTCTCTTTGCTGCTAATTCTTGCCATCGTGTGGGTCGAAGGAATCCCATCAACGACCAACGCCATCTATGCAATTCTCGCGGGCACAGCAGGCGCGTTGGGTCTGGCCGCATTCTACAAAGGCCTGTCCATTGGAAATGTCGCCATCGTCGCACCGGTTGGCGGGGTTATAGGGTCAATCATCCCAGTATTATTTGGGATTTTTATCCAGGGTTTTCCTGGTTACCCAGCGCTCAGCGGATTCGCATTGGCCTTACTAGGCATTTGGCTGGTAACCAAAGTCGAAAATGGTTCAGACTCCAATCTCAAATCCAGTCTGGGGTTGGCAACATTAGCTGGCCTGGGCTTCGGCGGATTCTTGACCCTGATAGCGCAGATCGATGGCGAGCAGATATTTGCCCCGCTAGTTGTGGCTAAGTTCACCTCCCTATTAGTGGCGTTCATTTTGATCAGACAAAGCAAACAATCCATGCCTAAATTCAATCGATCAGGCATTGCCTTGTTGTCTGGTGTTCTCGATGCCGGTGGCAATATGCTATACCTCTTGGCAATACAATTCACCCGCCTTGATATCGCCGCGCTGCTGTCTTCGCTCTACCCGGCGGGAACCGTGCTCTTATCTACATTCATCCTCAAAGAAAAGACGACAATTTCGCAATGGATTGGTGTTGCCCTGTGCATTACGGCCATCATGCTAATAACCCTGTAAACTAAGTAACTGAAAATTTTGCTTTGGCCAGTCTCCCGACCGAGTCACTCCGGCACGCTCAGGCACCCCAAGGGTATGCTTCGCGAAGACCGGCCTGTGATACGAAAGAAAACATAAATTCACATAATTGGGTCTCCAGGAATCGCCGTGGTAAGGGGCCACATTTGGGGATAGGGGGGTGCTCCGCACGCCCCCTACCCCCAAATGTGAGGTCTCTCACGGCAATTCCCAAAGAACCACATAATTTACAGAGTATCATCACTATCGGTTAGAATACGTATGGAGGCGTGCATGTCTACGTTAATGCTAACTTACCTGCTCATGATGTTGATGCAAATATTTCATATCTTCGAAGAGATCGGCATGGGAGCATACAAAGTCGCCCACTCTTTAAACAAATATCTGTTTGCTGCCTCCGTACTGGTGACGATTAATTTCTCTGCCTTTGCGCTGATCGCCTTCAATATGCGCTTCGGTTTATTCCTGGGTTTATTGACCAGTGGCGTGCTGGCTCTGGGCAATGGGGTGGTACATGTCTTTGGAGTGATCAAAACGAAGACCTTCCGCGACAGTCTTGGCGCAGGCGTCTTCACTGGAATTCCCCTGGCAATCGTCGGACTGATTGTCTTCATCCAACTGATCCAAAATATATAAGATGCGACGACTCTACTCTATCGACATTATGAGGGCTGCTGCCATCATCTTGATGGTTCAAGTTCACTTCGTCGGGAACCTTTCGCCTCGAGAGGCATCCTCTCAAATCTTGTACGATCTTTCTATATTTTTGGGCGGGTTTGCCGCGCCCACCTTTACCTTTTTAGTGGGATTGAGTTTGTGGCTTTGGTTGAATAAACAACAGTCCAACTTAACTGAACAGCCAGATACGCGCAAGTTTGTTATCAAACGCGGCTTGCTGATCGTCCTGTTTGGCTTGATCTTCGCCGTGATCATGTGGACGCCGGTAGAGATTTTCACTTGGGATATCCTACCTATGATCGGCATCTCGACGATGATCCTCTATGCCGTTCGGAATATGCCCACAAAGTATCTGATCACTATTTCGGTTCTCATCTTGCTGATCGCTCCGCCCCTACGCGAGATGACAAATTACGACAGCCATTGGTTCTACGCAGAGTATATTTACGATTTCACATTGCGCGAGATCTTGCTTGGCGTTACTCTTCAAGGTTATTTTCCACTGCTCCCCTGGTTGGTTTTCCCCATTATTGGATTCTGCCTGGGAAGAGCCATTACTCCAACAGGCCAGAGCAGCACAAACTTAGATCGACGCATTCCAATTCTGGGAATCAGCTTGGTTTTCATCTCGGCCGTCGGCGCGCTCAGCAATCAATTTTCCCCCATTGGATCAAGCTGGTATTTAAGCCCAATTTCATTTTACCCAGCATCGACAACCTACGTATTCGGTATCTTGGGTTCGATTTTGCTCGTATTCTGGCTTCTGCACAGAAGATATGATCTAGGCGAAGCTCCAACCAGCCAATTCATCCAACTGTACAGCAAATTTTCATTGACAACCTACGTTTTGCATCATGCCGTGCATTTGTGGCCCATCTATTTGTTGGCTGCCTGGAACGATAAAGATATCTGGTATTACTATCAAGATGCCATCAGCACCCCGCTGGCATTGACCCTGACAATCGTATTCATCGCACTTTTCTATTTCTTCTTGAAGTTTTTGAATTCCCGCGCACACCTATCACTAGAAGGGATTCTCAGGAAGTTGAGTAAAGCCTAATTAACTCATGTTAGGCAGTAAAACAAAAGAAGCTGCTGTTCTCCCTCATCCTACCCTTCTCCCAAGGGGAGAAGGGACAAAGTCCCCTCTCCCTTTGGGAGAGGGCGGAGGGTGAGGTCAGGTTTGAACTCTCAATAGTCCACAGTTGCGTAACACGAGTGAATAAGGCAGAAACTTAGGTTAATTAATATCCAATGGCTGCAAGATTTACATCTCCCCCCGATCCCTACAGCTTCGAGCAGCAAGTTTGGGATGTGGTTCGGCAAATCCCGAGAGGCAAGGTCAGTACCTATGGGCGCATCGCAGAGATGATCCCTCCCCCTGGCGATATGGATCCCAAGAGTTACCAGGCGTTTGGGG
>JADHTJ010000054.1 GCA_016785015.1 Anaerolineales bacterium | reverse complement strand
GGTCGCTGATCATCGGTATTTGTAGATGGCCTGTGTTTGTCCGGAACATTGTGTACATCCTGTTTTGAGATGTACTTATCCTATCTCAGTTCTTCATTTTTGAGGAGGGTAGACACTACCCTTTTTTCAGTGGAGTCTTAGATTAGACCGCAATTTACTTAAGGCATCTTGTTGACCGTCGGTGATACCTTCAGAATTTCCATTCAATATTAGATCAATTTGCTGTTCAACTTCGGAATATGGTATCTGAAACACATTACTCACATTATTTACCATTTCATTGCTCAAGCGCATTGCACTCTCAGATGTAGCATCAGCCGAACTTTCAAGCGCACGGGCTTGTTTTGCTAAAGCCCTGAATAAACGCGCGTTTACCAATGAAACAGAAACATAATCCGCAACCGCCTCTAACATAAACTGATTTCCCGGATCAAATGGGATCGCTTTATCACGTAATACAACCAAAAGTCCGATCACCTCATCCTGAGCTTTCACCGGCACAACTAAGGTAGATTTTCCTAATTGAGAAACCTTAAATTTCTTGAGTGGCTCACCAGTAATTGAGAATGTCTCCCCTGATAATGCCACTAAGGAACTTATCCCATCGTCCCACTCTTCACCTAAAATTGCAGATGAGATCGACTTAGGAAGATTCTTGACTGCGCGTAGAGTAAATTTCTTCGAATCCTCCTTGCGCAAATGCAGCCAGCCTTTGTCTGCGTCGGTCACAGAAACAGCACCATCGACGATGCGATCAAACAAAACTTGTTGATCTGTAATCGAGGTGACTGCCTTACCAATTCCGAATATTGTCGTCAAATCGCGTACACGTCGATTTAATTCGCGATTTGTCTTCTCTAGTTTATGGGCCAACAAACGACGTTCTCGTTTGGCACGAACTTGTTTTAGAACCCGTTCCACTGCTGAAACGATTTCCGCTTCCCTCAATGGGCTTTTAAGGAAATCGGTTGCTCCTAACCTGAATGCCTGAATAACATTCGCTTCATCGCCCTCTTCAGCAATCACAATCACTGGCACATCCGACCCTTGAGAAGACAAGGCCACCAGAAGGTCTTTACCGCTTAAATCAGGCAAATTCAAATTTACAATTGTGATGTCTGGGGAGAAACGGGTAGTTTCTTGAATCGCTGAAGGCGCCCCCGACACTATCTTGGTTCGATATCCTAATGGCTGTAATACTTGCCTGGCGATCAGGTCACTTTCATTGGGATCACTCTCGACAACAAGTATCCGCTCTAGGGGAGTGCTCATACTCTTATAATAGCACGGTTATACGAAAAGCGGGAGATTTTTCCCTAAATTTTCTGAGACAAATCGCTTGACGTAAGATAACACTAGCAAATACAATCGATACAAAGAAGGCAACAACAACCTTGTAATGCTCTTAATAAATATTTCACAAAGGCTGATCCTAAATGAAAATAAAATCACGAACAATAGTAATAATTTTTGTCATCCTATCCCTGGTATCTATTGCATGTTTGGCATCAATTTCAACCAACACGTCTACCCAAACCCAAACTCCAGAGATTCAAGCTACAGATATCGATCCGACGCCAACACCAGAACCGCAAGTGATTGAAGTTAGTTTCACACAGGAGGAACTGCTTACCTCTTTATACCAACGAGTCAATCCCGGTGTTGTGTCTATCCGTGTGCTCTCAGATGAATCCGGGGGATCAAGTTCACTTGGTTCAGGTTTCGTCATCGACTCGGATGGACATATCATCACAAACTTCCACGTTGTCCGCTCAGCATCAGAATTGGAGATCGATTTCCCTTCAGGATACAAGACCCGAGGTGAAATTCTTGGGACAGATGCCGATTCTGATATTGCAGTGCTCAAAGTGGACGCGCCCGCCGAAGAACTTGTTCCTATTCCCTTGGGAGATTCGGACTCGCTCTTAGTGGGTCAAATCGTTGTGGCAATTGGCAACCCCCATGGGTTGAGTGGAACTTTGACCAGTGGAGTAATTTCATCGCTAGGGCGCACATTGCCATCCCTGCACGAGGCACCAGGCGGAAATTCATACTACACTGCCGGTGGCATCATACAGACCGATGCCGCCATCAATCCAGGTAATTCTGGTGGCCCATTGCTGAATCTGGACGGAGAGATCATTGGCGTAAATGTGGCCATTCAGAGCTCGACATTCGATGAAACGGGACAACCGGTCAATTCAGGGATTGGCTTCACGATCCCTATCAATATTGTCAAACGAGTCGTTCCGCATCTCATCGCTGACGGGCATTACGATTATTCCTTCATTGGAATTGGCAGCCCTCCCGGAGGTGATCTTAGTTTGTTCCAACAAGAAGCACTTGGACTGTCACAATCAACAGGGGTTTATATTATCGATGTATCCCCCAACAGCCCAGCATCAAGGGCTGGCTTGCGGGGCGGAACGCAAGAAAGCGGCATCCCCTTCCTACCTGCGGGTGGTGATCTCATCATTGGGATTGATGGCAACGAAGTTCGCGACTTCAATGATTTGATCTCATATTTGATTTTGCACACCAGCCCTGGCGATACTGTCTCATTTACTATTTTACGCAACAATGAGCAAGTAGAAATCGACGTGACACTAGCTGAACGTCCATGATCAATCTAATTCAAGAATCTAAAAAGACGCCCTTGAGGCGTCTTTTTTTAATCTAACATCTATGGTGTGCGGTCATACAAATTGCGATAGATCGAAAAAATTTCATAAACCCCCCGAATATATGAACGCGTCTCATCAAATCGGATCACTTCTAGGAATAGGTCGGGATCTTCTCCTGCCAACTCTCTCCAAATTGCTGCGTTCCCTGGGCCACCATTATATGCTGCTAAGGCCACATAGAGGTCGCCCTCAAAATAATCGCGTTGATTGCTAAGGTAATCGGCGCCGAAGGTTACGCTTACCTTGGGCCTGTAGAGGTCGTCGGCGGTGTAGTTTTCAGGCCAACCCGCTTGAGCGGCAATACTCGCTCCGGTGCTGGGGATGATCTGCATCAACCCTCGAGCGGCAGCAGAAGAATCGACCCAACTTGCAAATAAGCTCTCTTGTCGCATTACACTGAACAAGAACAGTGGATGAAAGCCGTAAGCCTGAGAAATGGGGACCACAAGATCTCGATAATAGCTACCAAAGCGGACATGGTTAAAATAGATCGGGGCATTCAATGTGGCAGCATCGTCCATTTGGTTCAGGTTCAATACCTCGCGAGCTGCGAATATGGCTAAGCGATAGTAGCCTAATTCAACCAAATAGTTAACCAAACGATAATTGTCCATCGGGTTAAGACGGATATCTTGCCACAATGACTCAAATTCCCTGCGAGCTTTATCAAACAAACCAATATTCCATAACTCGGTGCCGCGAATCATACGAGGATCATTGTAAAGCGGTCCTGGTCCGCTGAGATCAACGCCCTCGGGTATGGCGAAAACCTCACGCATCCAATATTCAGCATCACTGCGCTCATATTCGGGATCAAATCCCAAATCATAAACCAGGGGAGGGTCGAATGGTTCTCGCCCCAATAAAATATCACGCGCTCGTTCACTGTAATAACCCGTGGGGTCTTCACTGACGGCTCGGTTGAATGCCGCGTTGGTGGAATTCTCGTCTCCCTGAGCTTGATAAGATTTCCCAATCCAAAACTGCGCAGCAGCCTTATCACCAGGCGTCGCCGCGGCATTCGAGAAGCGCTGAAATACGGCCAAAGCCGAATCATAATCCCCAACACGGTAATAAGAGATTGCTGCAAGGAATAGTGACCTGGGTACATATTCACTAGAAGGATATTCGGAGGCAATCCTCTGCCAAATAGCAGCTGCCCCGCTCAGGTCCCGATCCCGCTCGGCCACTCGCCCGGCATCAAATAAGAACTCTGCGGCACGTGTATGCCAGGGACTCTGACTCACAAATTCCAACAGAGTTTCTTCAGCTAGATCAAATTGCTCAAGATAAGCCCATTGGGTATAAGCTTTGTGTTCCCAGGCATCGTCCCATCGGTCTGCCTCTGGGTAAGATTGAATGATTCCGTCCCAAATAGAAATCGCTATTTCGAGGTCGCCCAAAGCCCGAAAGGACAAGCCTCGATAATAATCAGCCGTTGCGGCATCATCATCGGTTACTTCTTCAGTCTCGATAAGAAAGTGATCAAAAGCAGCAATCGACAGGCTGTATTGACCAGCATAATAATCCACTAGTCCGCGGTCGAAATTGCTGACCGGATAATTGGCCTCCACCAAAATGATCAGTGCCTGATAGCTATCATAAGAGAGAGGGTAATTCTCCACTGCATCGAGATAGATCTTATAAGCCTGATCCATCTGGCCCAGGGCGGCATAAGACTGACCCATCAGAAAATTAAGATATGCCTTGGTGAAATCATTATTGGTGCGGTTGAAGATATCTTGATAGGCAATTAAAGCCGTATTGTGATCATCCTGGTAAACATAGGCGTTGGCAATTTTGATTTCAATAGGCAGCGTATCGTCAACTCGGGGGGCAGCGAGCGCAGACTGATAAGCACCGATTGCTGCCAGCATATCTCCTGAAGCAACGAGCGCATCGCCGCGCAACTCTTGAATATATGAATCAATAATGCCAGGTCGGATTGCCAAATACGTGGCATAAGCCTGTGCAGCATCGCTGTACATTGCCATCGATTTATATGTTTCTGCTAAGGCGATCTGGGCACTTGGGATATATGCCGACCCAGGATATTCATTGAGCAGCGTTTGGAAGGATTGCAGCGAAAGTTCGTATTCATTTAATTTAAAATATGTGCGGCCCAGTCCCAGCAGAGCTGCACTGCGTAATTCTTGATCCGAATTATTTTCATATCCAGCAGAGTAGGCAAGCAATGCTGCTTCCCAATCTCCATAAAACTGCGCTTCATCACCGTCTTCTACACTTGCCAGCTTGGCAGGCGTTGGCAAGGGCGTAGGTGCTGGCAAGGCAGTTGGCGCAGGGATAGCTGTAGCAGTGGATGACACTAAATCTTGCACAACTGTTGGTTGCGGAGGAGTACTGCCTGGAAAATTACAGCCTGCTAGTACGAATGTGATGATCAAAAATAGGGTCAACTTTTTATACATAAATGGGGGGAAGCTTCTAAAAAGTGAGTAAAAAAATAATTGATATTCAGACACCAGCGGGTAACGAATCCAAGTGATTTGCCCAATTGTTAATTCTTTTTAAGAATTACATGCTTGACTCTGAAGCTACATTGTAATATGGTATAATCAATTGGTTTACGGGTTGACTAATGCTTGAGATAAGTGGAATACTTTCTCAAGCGGCTTTATTTGTTGGAACGAATGGTCTCCAATCACAGTCATATCTTCGAAGGCACAAAGCCTTAGGTTCAGCACTCTGCACTCGGTTTGCGTCCGAATATGTCAGCCGGGTTTTCGTTTTTACCTTCAGAGCGCATCTCGTAAACTTAGTAATAAAGTTTTCCATCATCGCGCAAGGCAGCATCGCGAAGGTGTTGTAATCTTGTGTAAAACACATATATTGTACCGCTGCCAACTAAAATTTTTCTTTGAGAAAGGAGTAACGCAACTTGGTCGAGGTTACATTCGGCCTGATGAACTAAAAACATCTACCAGTGTTGTCATTACGAAAGTAAAGAAGACTCAAATAAGCTAGATAATTCACTTGCTTATGTTTATCACAGTCTAAAATCAAGCGCAAGAGGTAATCTCTGACGCGCCGACAACGAAGTAACCGACTTGAGTGTTGAGAGGTTTTATGGCAAAAGCAGAAGACAAAATTAGAGTAGACGGTGTGATCACCGAAGCCTTACCTGGCACGCAGTTCAAAGTTGATTTGGACAATGGACATGAAATTATTGCCTACTTAGCAGGCAAAATGCGTAAATATTATATCCGTGTTTTACTTGGCGATCGCGTAACGATTGAAATGTCTCCCTATGACATGACACGTGGACGGATTGTCTATCGCCATAAGAAGTATACTCAGCGATAACCTCACCTGCTGATATACATTATTTATGATTACAGAAATTAACGACAAACTACTAGATTCGCTGGAAGACGGCGATAGTAAATATTCTGCCCTTGGAAAATTGGTTGAATTAGGACGCCGACAAGGGTTTGTTAGCTATGACGATATTCTCGGTCATTTCCCTGACGCAGAACAGGATGTAAGTCAACTCGAGGAAGTATTCGCAGCTCTATTAAACGCGCAAATTCCTTACGTTGAAGATGATGAGAAAGATCCTGGTGAATCCGAATTGACCGAAGATGTGCAAGACGAAAAAGAGCGCCGCATCGCACAGGAAAATCGGCTGGCTAATATCGATACCAAAGATCTGCTTGGTTTATATTTCAAGGATGCCGCTCATGTTCCGCTGCTCACTGCAGAAGAAGAACTCAATCTCGCCAAACAGATTGAGAGTGGTCGAAAGGCGCGCAAAAAGTTAGCCCAAGGCTCAGTAGCTTTAAAGGATCGCCTAAAAATACATGAAGCCATTCGAGGTGAATGGGAAGCTGTAGAGCATCTGATTACGGCCAATACCAGACTGGTGATTAGCGTGGCCAAAAAGCATATGGGACGCGGAGTACCTTTTATCGATCTGATTCAAGAAGGCAATATCGGGTTGATGAGAGCGGCCAAGAAATTCGATTACAAACGCGGTTATAAATTCAGTACTTACGCTACCTGGTGGATTCGTCAGGCGGTGACACGCGCCATTGCAGATCAGGGGCGGACAATCCGTATCCCAGTTCATATGGGTGATCAGATCTCACGCCTGTTCCGCACCCAACACAAACTCAAACAAGATCTCGAACGCGATCCAACTGTTGACGAACTTGCCCGGGATTTGCAGATTTCACCAGACAAAGTGCGTTATATGTTCCAGGTTGCGCGGCGGCCACTCTCCCTAGAGATGCCTACCACCATCGAAGGTGACGCTGTCTTAGGCGATTTCATCGAAGATGGCGATACCCCCTCTCCTGATGAGACCACCACGCATCAAATATTGCGCGAGCAGCTTGAAGAGGTCATGGAAGAGTTGCCGGCCAGAGAGGCTCGAATCTTGCGCCTCAGGTACGGCATCCCCGATGGTAAGAGCCATACCCTTCAAGAGGTAGGTAATAAAGTTGGGGTTTCGCGTGAACGCGTCCGTCAGATCGAAGCGCAAGCTCTACGCAGACTGCGCCGCCCTGGTGTTCGCCGGAAACTGCAAGATTTTCTAGGACCAGTTCAACCTACTACGACAACACCCTAACCCAAGTTTTTTTATTTGACAATATGGGCAGGTGCCATCAGATAAGGCACCTGCCCTCCTACGATATAATAGTCGATTTCAAAAACACAATTTTGTGACATATAATAAAAACCATGGGTGGATCGAGACGACTTTAGCAAAATATTTGCTATTCCAGATACGCACCTTTCGAACAAAAGGTGACCACCCGACAATGTTAAAATCCGAATATACGTAGATGGCCATGGAAAAACACATGAACGCTGATTTTATACATGATGATCAGAGATTCGATGATATCCATACAAACCAAGAAAAAAAACACAACGAAAGCATACAAAAATTCGTACAAACCGAATCAAAATTAATTTCAGAAGAAGCAAACTCGATTAATTCTTTCAATGAAGCTGGGAATAACGACGATTGGGTTACAGCCCAAAGCCATCTGATTAGCAACTTGCCTGTAGAACAAAAAATCATTGATCAAAATAAGGGTGGACTGCTGGTTGAATTTGGCAACCTACAGGGCTTCTTGCCCAACTCCCAAATGCCAGAATTAAAGAATATCAGCCAAAGTAACCAAGCCTTTGAATTTAAGAGGCGCATGATCGGCACAATGATGCGGCTATTGGTCATTGAGGTAGATAAAAAACGAAATCGATTGATCTTTTCAGCTAAATTTGGACGTGAGGATCAGTCATATAGCCAATTAGCAGGATTAAATATTGGCCAGACGATGTCTGCAAAGGTTGTCAACTTGGTTCAATTTGGCGCCTTCGTAGACTTAGGACGCGGCACCAATGGGCTGGTGCATATCTCGGAGTTGTTCTGGCAGCGCATCAACCATCCATCTGAGATTATGAAGATTGGTGATGAGATAACTGTAACTGTACAAGAGATCGACTTAGATCGCAACCGTGTTAGTTTAAGTCGTAAAGCGCTGCAACCCAACCCTTGGTTAGAAATTGAGGGTCGCTACAAGGTCGGCGACCTGGTTGAGGGACAAATTACTTCGATACGCCCTTTTGGTATCTTTTTAAAATTAGCTACTGGTGTTGAGGGGCTACTCTATGAAAGTGAGTATTCCAATGACGGTCAGGCTACGCTGCGAGATTCTGCCAAACCTGGTGAGAAAATACTCGTACGCATTATCAGCATCCAGCCCGATCAACAACGTATTAGCCTCAGTCTTCAACAAGTTACCATGGAAGAACAACTCACCTGGAACATGCACAGAGACCAACTGGTTGCGCAACGAGTAATCTCAATATCATCTGATGATATAAATAGAAAAACTTATACGAGTGAGGAAATAACATGAACACCCAAGTAACACCCCCACCAAAGAAAAATAGATTTCTCGGTTTTATTCGCTTTGTGGTGCGATTTCTCTTCGTGTTGATCCTTGCCATTGGCATTGGGGCAGGGATCTATTATCTCGCCGTCACGGGGATCCCCTGGTTGTACCAACGATATGTACAACCTGTCGAGGAAAATACTTTGCGGCTGGATGATCTCGAGGCTCACCAGGATCAAGAGTTAGATCTACTCACGACAAGGCTTGAATCAATGCAGCAGCGTTTGACAGACCTGGAAATTCAAAGCGATGTGTACAAAGAAACTATCAGCAGTTTGGAATCTAAACTTGCTGCTTTTGTGGAAATTCAAGAGGCGCAGTCGGAAGCCCTTGTAACGTTAGAACCAGTACCATCTGTTATCGTAGAAACTCAATCCGATCTCGTGGTTCTCCAGGGTGCGTTGGGTATTCTCGCAACCACTATTGAATCTCTCAACCAGCAAATCACATCTCTCAGCGAGGAAGAACAAGCTGAACCCCCTGGGTTGGTCGATCTAAAGAATGAGATGCAACTGTTCCGAGGTATGGAATTCCTGACGCGGGCACGGCTGTTCCTGTCATTAGGTAATTTAGAAGAGGCTGAGAGCAATAATCAAGATGTGCTTGAATTGTTGACAATCCTTGTTACTGAGGTGCCAGATTACCAGCGACCCGCTTTGGAACAAATCAATGTATTTTTATTAGAAGCACTACTGGCGTTGCCAGATTCGCCCGTCAGGGCTGCTGATCAACTTGAGGGTGCCTGGTCACTTATTAAAATAGGTTTACCTGAAGAAAAAACGAGCACTCCTGCACAAGAAGACTGAAATCCACCCAAGTTTCACCAAGATTATGATGGGATTCTAGATAATTTTGGGCTATGTCGCGCAAAATTGAAACCAAATACAGTATGATAAGGAATACCGTTAGAGTAGAAATTTACACTGCTCAATAGTTATAAAGGCCTAGCAACAAACAAAGTTTCGCCTTGGGCACTGTTGGGAGATTTACCCAGACATTACGAGGAATATATGCCGAAAGAACAGACTCAAACAACGGCCCTTATCGTCATCTTGCACAACCCAGATCTGCTACCCAAACTTCTCAAAGCCTGGGATCGCGCTGGGGTGCCAGGGGTGACAATTCTGCCCAGCATGGGTGGCTATCAGGCGCAGAAACACGCCCGACGCGGTGGCCTTGGTGTTTTAATTAATATGTTCACCCAGGACCAACCCGGCCAACGCACAGTGATCAGCCTTATTGATAAACCAGAAATTCTCGAACGGGCGATCTCTGAAGCAGACCGAGTGGTCAAAGGCTTTGACAGCCCGCGCAGCGGGATATTATTTTCCATCCCCATTGGTAATGTGCTGGGATTGCAAAAATGGCGTGAAACCCAATCTTTTGAAGACCCCGAACCTGAAGAAAAAAAGGAGACCTCCAACCTCTTGAAATGGTTCCAGGAAGATATCAAAGAAACCTATGGGAAAGATACACTGGTCGATTGGTCGGGTCAGCGGGGGGCTTTGGTTTCTGAGATCATCCAGCAATTATCCCTGGAGCCAGTTGTAGTTACGGTTGATACGCCTGTCAGCTCAATGCTCTCAAAATTGGCCGAAACGCCAAACGTATCTACTGCCTGTGTAGTCAACACGGAGAATCGGCTGATGGGGATATTAAATATTTCCGATTTGGCGGGGGTGATGATGGCCCCAGTCATCCCTGAAGCCTATATCAACGATCCCGATGAGTATAACAAAGCCCTGAAATTTGCCAAACCCGATAAAGAACTTGTCGCTGCGGATATTATGAGCGAACCTGTTTATGCCATGGAAGACGCAACTCTGGATGAAACATTCCAACGCATGAAGAAGAACGGTTTGGCTGGTTTACCTGTGGTCGATGAACACTACCATGTAAAGGGGTATTTAACTTTACTAGAGTTGTTAGCGGTGTGTTTTCCGGGTGGAGATTAGGAAGGATCAATGGGAATTGCCGTGAGAGACCTCACATTTGGGGGTAGGGTGCGTGCGGAGCACGCCCCCTACCCCCAAATGTGGCCCCTTACCACGGCGATTCCTAGAGACCCATTAGAGAATGGAAATTTAATATTGGATATTTTCAAGTTGAGGTAGAATACGCAACGTTTGTGCTCATCGGCCCGTCCTCGGGCGTATTCTAAACGGATCTTAGAGCAAGAAATAAATGGCAAGGATTTCAATGAGAACTGTCGAGTGGAACTACTCCACATCCCAATTCCAAATGATCGACCAACGGCTACTACCGGGCGAGTTTAAAGTAGCCGTTTATGATGACTATGGCAAAGTTGCTCAGGCAATTACCAACATGGTCGTGCGCGGCGCGCCAGCGATCGGTGCCGCGGCAGCATTTGGATTAGCTTTGGCTGCTCAACAATCAATAGCCAAAGATATTGAAAATTTGCGCGCCGACTTGATCACAGCATCAGATTGTCTAAAAGAAGCACGCCCCACCGCTGTCAACCTGGCCTGGGCGTTGGACCGTATCTTGAGTGCCACAGTCGATATCCATGGGAGTGCAGATCATCTCAGGGAAGCAGTGCTTATTGAGGCCCAAAAGATCGCCGATGAAGATGTCGAGATCAACAAACGCATGGCTGCGCACGGCGCTAAACTGATCGACGACGGAGACACAGTCATTCACCACTGCAACACCGGAGCGCTGGCCACTGTCGATTGGGGTACAGCTTTAGGCGTGATCCGCATGGCACATGAGCAAGGCAAGCACATTCATGTACTGGTGGACGAAACCCGCCCACGCCTTCAAGGCGCGCGCCTGACCGCTTGGGAACTGACGCAATACGGCGTTCCCTTTGATATCATCAGCGATAACGCCGCAGGTTCGTTCTTGAGCAGCAGACAGGCACAAAAAGTGTTCGTGGGGTCGGACCGCACTGCCGCCAATGGCGACGTCGCTAACAAGATTGGTACATACATGTTAGCGCTGGCTGCTCATGACAACGATGTGCCTTTCTATCCCGTGGTGCCCACTTCAACGATGGATTTGTCGTTGGCGTCTGGAGACATGATCCCCATCGAGGAACGGGATCAAGCCGAGGTTCTAGGTCTTACTCTCCTGGGACGCCAGGTTCCCCCCGAGGGAGCCACGGCCCGCAATCCAGCCTTCGATGTCACTCCACATAGGCTAGTTACAGGCATCGTAACGGAGAACGGGGTGGTTTACCCACCTTTTGATATCAATCTGTCAAAATTCGTTCGCCCATTCGAAGGTTAGAATGTTCAACATGCGAATATAGAAACGGAAAAATTATGGACTTAGTACTCACTGGATCAGTCGCTTACGACTATTTGATGACCTTTCCCGGCTTATTTAAGGATCACTTTTTACCAGACAAACTCGACTCAATCAGCCTCTCCTTCCTGGTGGATTCCATGGTCCGCCGCCGTGGGGGCATCTCCCCCAACATCGCCTATACGCTGGCGTTACTGGGCGGCCACCCGCGGGTGATGGCCACCGTTGGAGAAGATTTCACTGAGTATCGCGCCACCCTGGAAAGCGTCGGCGTCGACACAAGCTTGATGAAAGTCATCCCCGACGAATTCACCGCTTCCTTCTTTGCCAACACTGACCAATCCAATTCCCAGATCGCCAGCTTCTATCCTGGTGCTATGGATCGCGCCGGAGAACTATCCTTTCATGATTTGGAACATAAACCCGATCTGGTCGTCATCTCCCCCAACGCGCCGGATGCAATGGTTCAATATCCCGAAGAATGCCAGGAATTAGGCATCCCCTATCTGTACGACCCCAGCCAGCAAATTCCACGTATGACAGGTGAAGATTTACGCCTCGGAGTGGAAGGCTCTTTTGCATTGATGGTCAACGATTATGAAATCGAGCTGATCAAAAAGCACACTGGAATGAGCAAATCTGAAATTCGTGAGGGTCGGCATTTTGTTGTGGTTACCCGCGGTGAGGCTGGTGCCTCAATTTATACGGATGGTGAGGAAATTCGCACCCCCATCGTTTCCCCCGAAATAATTGCTGATCCAACGGGTGTGGGAGACGCCTTCCGCGGCGGTTTCTTGACTGGATATTCCCATGGTCTGGATTGGGAAATTTGCGGTAAAATTGGCGCTTTGGCTGCCACCTACTGTTTAGAAAGTACCGGAACCCAGGAACACATATACACCCCTGAAGAATTTGTGGCCAGGTTCCGAGAGCACTTTGATGATGGTGGCACACTGGATATACTTGTAAAATAGTCTCATAGTTGAATAGTTTTATTGACCTTTATCAACAGACTGCTCGACTATCAGACTAAAGAGTATCAGACTAATAATGGAGTAAGTAATGGAATACGATATCAAAGATCAAAAATTAGCTGAGGGCGGTCGCCGCCGCGTTCAATGGGCAGACCGAGAAATGCCTGTTTTGCGTTCAATCAAAGATCGCTTCGAAAAAGAACGCCCCTTTGAAGGCATCCGCATGTCAGCATGTCTGCATGTGACTACGGAAACTGCAAACCTGATGAAGACCCTGCAGGCTGGTGGTGCCGAAATAGTCCTGGTTGCATCAAACCCCCTCTCAACGCAGGATGATGTAGCGGCTTCATTGGTCATGCACGATGAAATCCCCGTGCACGCCATCAAAGGCGAAGACAACATCACCTATTACAAGCATATCAATGCTGCTGTAGACCACAAACCCCACATCACCATGGACGACGGTGCCGACGTTGTCAGCACGTTGCACAAGGACCGCCGAGAGATGCTCGAACACGTCATCGGCGGAACCGAAGAAACTACCACGGGTGTGATCCGCTTGAAGGCTATGGCCCATGATGGTGCCTTGGAATTCCCTGTTGTGGCCGTCAATGACGCCCTGACCAAACACCTCTTCGATAATCGCTATGGCACCGGTCAATCCACCATTGACGGCATCATTCGAGCGACTAACATCCTAATTGCTGGCAAAAAATTCGTTGTCGGCGGTTACGGATGGTGTGCCCGCGGTCTTGCTTCACGAGCCAAAGGTTTGGGCGCTGATGTGATCGTCACTGAGGTTGACCCTCTCAAAGCCCTGGAAGCCGTCATGGACGGGTTCCGCGTGATGCCGATGATCGAAGCCGCCCCCATTGGCGATATATTCTGCACTCTGACCGGTGACATTAACGTCATCGACAAGCACCACTTCGAGGTTATGAAAGATGGCGCCATTGTTTCAAACTCCGGGCACTTCAATGTTGAGATCAACATCCCAGCCCTGGAAGAGATGGCCGCAGAAAAACGCCTCGTGCGTCCCTTTGTTGACCAATACGATCTCCCCGATGGCCGCCAGATCAACCTGTTGGCTGAAGGCCGCCTGATCAACCTGGCTGCTGCCGAGGGACATCCTGCTAGCGTAATGGATATGTCCTTCGCCAACCAGGCCCTCAGCGCTGAGTATATGATCAAAAATGCCGATAATCTCAAGAATATCGTTTACTCTGTACCTGAAGATATCGATGCTGAGATCGCACGATTGAAACTGGCATCCATGGGTGTGGATATCGATGTTCTCACCGAAGAGCAGATCTCCTATCTTAGCTCCTGGCAAGAAGGAACATAGATCCAGGCTTGCACGCAAAGATATAATAAAGTCCGTCAGATTGGCGGACTTTTGTTTTTATGCGAAGGAGTTAGGATATGACCTCAGCCAATGTATTTCAATCCAGGCACTTTGATTTGCATCAATTAGCTGATGGCGTATTCGCTGCAACCCACAAAAAAGGCGGGGCTGCATTCAGCAATGCTGGCATCATTGATCTGGGAGAGCGCACCCTTGTAGTTGATGCATTCGACACAGCATTAGCCGCTCGAGATTTGCGTAAGGTATCAGAAGATATGTTTTCTCGACCAATTGATATTCTCACCCTCACCCATTCTCATAATGATCATTGGATAGGCGCATCTGCTTTCGATCAGGCGACGACTATGTATGCCAGCAAAATAACCCGCGACGAAACGGTGAAATGGGGCGATGAACTGCTGGAAGATACCAAAAATCCAGACGAGTGGGATGAGTGGGTGACAGAAATGGAAGAACAGCTTCAAGCTGAAGAAGATGAACGCGCCCGCGTTGACCTCGAACAATCGATCAGACGCACTCGTTATTTCATCGCTGAAATGTCAGAGTTCAAACCACGCTACGCAGACCAGACCCTTGATGAAAGTATCTCTTTCGAGGGCAACCAACGTCAAGCGGAATTTCGCTCTTATGGGGCTGGGCATAGCAGCGATGACGCTGTAATGCTGCTGCATCAAGATGGTATTGCTTTTATTGGCGATATTGGATTTTTCAACCAACAACCTTTTATGGGAGTCTGCAATTTGGATCACTGGCGCAAGCAGTTGGAAGAGCTGCGTAAATCTTCTTTTCAATCTTTTGTTCCTGGACATGGCACATTGGGAAGCTTTGATGAGATTGCCCTGCAACTTGAATATTTTGACATCATGGAAAATCTCATTGGACAAGCTGTGCAAAAGGGCGATTCGCTCGAAGAGGCTCTGCAAATTAGTTTACCAGAACCATTTTCCAGTTGGCTGATGGGTGGCATGACGAGGTTCAAAGTCAATCTCCGCTACATGTACAAGCGATTGGGAGGAGAATTGCAGGATTAGGTATGGGAATTATAGTCGCCCGACAACGAGTATTAGCATTTCCTAAAAATCGGTGGCAATTACGTAGTGCATGATAGAATCCATCCGCATTTGACTTGTATTACCAATCCAGGTCGATAACCTGGAATTTTGTATTTAGGAGCATATTTGTGAATCAATCAAAGAAACGCTATGGATGGTTATTGATCGTCATCATCCTAACCCTGACAGTGACAGCCTGCCAAACAGCAGGTTCAGATTCTGATGAGACCGCCACAGAATTAGAAGCTTATATCGAATCAGAAAACGCCAGCGATGGATCAACAGAAGAGATCACGATTGAAGAACCTGTGGCCGAAGTTGAGCCTACGCCCGTAGAACCGATTACTCTCGAAGGTGCAACAATCACAGAAAGCGGACTTCAATATTTGGAGATCGAAGCAGGCGAAGGAGATCTGCCCAAAGAAGAGGATATCGTGCTCATGAATGTGATTGGTTCTCTGCCTGACGGCACCGAGGTTGTCAACACATATCAACAAGGTCAACCAGCCATGGCAATCATGGGCCGAGGGCAGTTGCTGCCCGGTTGGGAAGAGGCCGTCATGCTGATGAAGGCCGGCGGATCCGCCAAACTGGTACTACCTCCAGAGCTAGCATTTGGAGAAGCTGGATACGGGGTTATCCCACCGAATTCACAAATTGTGATGGATATTGAAATTGTCTCTATCGACAGCCCCCCAACGCCAACAGATGTTGCTGCTGATGAACTAACCTCAACAGAAAGTGGGCTTCAGTATATTGATCTCGCCGGCGGCGAGGGTGTCGAAGCCGAAGCAGGCAACACTGTTATCACCCATTACACCATCTGGGTTCAAGCTGAAAGCGAAAATTCTTTTGTATTCTCTTCAATATTTAGCCAACCCCTCACATTCATCATTGGCAGTGGGAACATCGTTTTCCCAGGCTGGGACGAGGGTGTCACCGGGATGAAACTAGGTGGCAAACGATTGTTAGTGATACCCCCTGATTTAGCGCTTGGCGAAAGCGGCTCAGGAGATATTCCCCCTAACGCAACCCTTGTGATGGAAGTCGAATTAGTAGAACTATTTATTCCGCCTAAAATGTCCGAGGTCAACGAGGAAGACTACATCTCTACAGAAAGCGGCTTAAAATATTACGACTTCGTCGAAGGTGACGGCGCTACCCCCGAGGCTGGTCAGACTGTGGTGGTTCACTACAGCGGCTGGCTGGAAGATGGCAGCATGTTTGATAGCTCATTGGAACGCGGTCAACCTTTCCCATTTGTATTAGGTCAAGGCAGTGTCATCGCTGGATGGGATGAAGGGCTATCGACAATGAAGGTGGGCGGTAAACGGCAACTGGTCATCCCGCCCGAATTGGGCTATGGTGAAAATGGTGCTGGCGGAGTCATTCCACCAAACGCTACGCTTATCTTCGAAGTTGAACTACTAGAAATTCAGGAATAGAGCTTAACATTACAAGTGAGAAACACCGGAGCCGTACTTCGCAAGAGAGTACGGCTCCATTATAATCAGATCAGTCTACCTGATTGCGATATATTCTGGTATGAGGCACGGAGTTGGCCATGAAGACTAAAAATTTTCGTTTATTTAGCTTATTCTATTTTTTGCTGGTAATGCTTGGTTGCAAACTAAGTGAGCAAGCAATATCACCAACTCCTCACCCACCTGAGCCAACAACAATTCCGTCTCAAGAAACCTTCACAGCAATTCCATCTACGCCAACCATATCTCCAACAACAGCAAAGGTTACTCATTCTCCCACATCAACAGCCGAACCTTCTGATACACCAATAGTATTTGAATCAGTGTCAAAAACTGAAGTTCTTTACAATAGTGAATTGAGTTTATCTGGCTATCTTTGCACACCACTGGGCCTTGGACCCTTCCCAGCAGTTATTTTCAACCATGGAGGGTTAGGTGATGTGATCGGAGGAGCACCCGAAGAAACCTGTCAGTCATTGGCAGATGCAGGTATGGTTGGATTTTCTCCCATACGAAGGCAAACGGTCCCACTTGATGGGCATACTGCCGATATCCAATCCGCTATCGATTATGTCAAAAATCTGGACTACGTCGATATTGATCGGCTTGGACTGATGGGTTTTTCCCGTGGAGGCATGCTGACCTTTATGGTTGCAGCGCAAAGGTCAGATCTTCAGGGCGCAATTATCATGGCCAGCGCTTTGCCCAAAGATGGAGATTTTTCGAAGTTTGTCCAAGGGATCAATATCCCCATCTTGTTGTTGGTAGCCAGCAATGATTTCCCCGCAGATCTCAACAAAAATCAAAATCTGGTTGAGGGCGCGCAGGATATGGAAGCAGCCTTGAAAGCTTCTGGTAAGGACGTTCAATTGATCATCTATCCACCCTTTGAACCTCACGGTCATATGATGTTCTTCGAGATCGGGGATTATTGGAATGATGTTGTCGCGTTCTTCAAATCTCATTTGGAATAGTTCCTTCGATAGATCAATAAAAACCCAAAATGAAATTAAGCATTGAATTTCTAGTAGATTACCCTAACCTAGTGAGCCATTTAGCAACTTGGTTCTATGAAGAATGGGGGCGAAGAAACCCCGTAAACTCATTAGAAAAAATTGAACAACGGCTTCAAGGAAGGATGAACCGAGACTCTCTGCCAATTACTCTGATCGGTTTTTTGGATGGTAAGCTTGTGGCAAGCGCCAGCATCAAAATTTGTGAAATGGTCACCCATCCACAATACAAGTACTGGTTGGGCGCTGTTTATGTGGATGGGGCCCATCGTGGCAAAGGTTTCGGTTCGCAAATTGTTCTGCGCACGGCGCTTGAAGCCAAACGACTTGGCGTTCGTAATTTGTATTTATACACTCGAAGTCATGAAGATTTTTACAGCCATTTAGATTGGAAACCCATCGAACGGCCACATTATCGCGGCCGAGAGGTGGTTATAATGAAACAAGGACTTAACTAATTTTTCTTGGAGGAAGTATGGGAATGCACGGTGGCGGCTGGTGGGCTTACATCAGCCATGATGAAGATAAAGATCAACCCCAAATCACACGAGAACTCCTTTGGAGAGTCTGGGATTTCGCCACTCCATATCGATCACGAGTGGCAGCCTTATTGGTTACAATCCTTTTAATATCAAGCATTAGCTTAATATCTCCCCTTCTGTATCGCGATCTGATCGATAATGCCATTCCAAATGGGGATTTTACACGTCTAAATTGGCTGGCTCTGGGCATGATCACCATTCCCATTTTCAACGGCATGATCGGAGTCTGGCAGCGGCAGCTTAACGCCACCATCGGCGAAGGTGTGATCTACGATCTGCGTCGGGCTTTATACGCCCACATGCAGCGCATGTCACTGCGCTTCTTCACTCAAACCCGCACCGGAGAGTTGATGTCGCGTCTGAATAACGATGTCGTTGGCGCGCAGCGGGCGATCAGCAATACGTTGGTGACCATTATCTCCAACTTTGTCTCTGTGATCGTCACACTCGTCATCATGCTGGCATTGGAATGGCGATTAACCTTGCTAGGTTTAGCGATCCTGCCGCTCTTCATTCTCCCCGCTCGCCGTATCGGACGCGTGCTGCGCGATCTCAGCCGCAAATCGATGGAGCACAACGCTGAAATGAACGCCACTATGAACGAAACGCTCAACGTAAGTGGAGCGCTATTGGTGAAGCTTTTCGGCCGCGAGAAGCCCGAATACGACCGCTTCAGCAAAGATAGCGCCTCAGTGCGCGATATTGGCGTTCGGTCAGCCATAGTGGGGCATTGGTTCTTTATGCTCCTGGGTGTGGTAAGCGCGGTTGGGTCAGCGGTCGTTTTTTGGGTTGGCGGACACCTGGTGCTGCGCGGCGAGTTCACTATTGGCACCATCGTGGCTTTCGGCACGTATCTATCTCAAATGTATGGGCCGTTGATGAGCCTCACTAACGCACAGGTTCAGTTCGCTCAGAATATGGTCAGCTTCGAGCGCGTCTTCGAGGTTATGGATATCCCCGTAGAGATCGCTGAAGTTACAAATCCCAGGCAATTGCCACTAGTATCAGGGAAGATCAAATTCGAGGATGTCTCCTTTGCCTATTCCGGTTTAGGGAAGGAAGAAGTGGGGTTGGATGAAATCGCTCGTTTCAGTTGGCGAGGCGGCTTTGAAGCGCATCTCAAACGTGGGAAGGAGAAAACGGACGAGGGTTCAGGTGCCCTCACTGAGGCAGGCGAGTCCCGTCCCCAATGGGCGCTCAAAGATATCGATTTCACCATTGAGCCAGGTCAACTGGTCGCACTGGTCGGCCCCAGTGGAGCAGGAAAATCTACTATCACATACATGATCCCGCGTTTGTACGATCCCACTCACGGGCGCATACTGATCGATGGGCAAGATATCCTAGATGTCACTCTCAACTCATTGGCCAACAATATCGGTATGGTCACCCAAGAAACATATTTATTCTATGACACGATTAAGGCCAACCTACTCTACGCGCGGCCAGATGCCAGCAAGGCCGAAATGGTCGCTGCAGCAGAGGCAGCCAACATCCATGAATTCATTGCCGGGCTGCCCGACGGCTACGATACCGTGGTCGGCGAGCGCGGCTACCGACTAAGCGGCGGAGAACGCCAACGCATGGCCATTGCCCGCGTAGTGTTGCGTGACCCCCGCATTCTGGTGCTCGACGAAGCCACATCCAGCCTTGACTCACTCTCTGAGGAGTTGATCCAACAAGCCCTACAAGAAGTGATGAAAGGGCGCAGCAGCCTGGTGATTGCTCACCGGCTTTCCACCATCTTGGCCGCTGACAATATTCTGGTCATGGAAAAAGGTCGACTGGTTGAACAGGGCACGCATGATAAATTGCTGGCCCAAGGCGGTTTGTACACGACGCTGTACGAAACCCAATTCAAGATCTCCCCGGAATTAGCATAACCCCCTATTTTCATTCTGAACGCAGCGCAGCGGAATTAAAAATCCCTCATAATTGTGTCTATACAAATATGAGGGTTCAATTCAGATGAGTTATGGGGGATTAATCACCCCGCCGTAGGCGCGCTGACCGTAGGTCCGCCCGTGGCATGGCCCAAGGCCCGGAATGACAGACGATTGTTCCAAGGAGATTATTTTGCTCTCAATGCGAAGATGATCCCCCAAAGTGCCACCACAACTCCAACCGCTGTGCCAAGGATCTGTTTGGGACCAAACATGATATACGGACCGCCCAAACCCACATAATCGGCAATCATCGAAACAACCGCGGCTAACAACCCGATTTGAAATATCACAACGCCGAGAACCCATTTTCGTTTCATTAGTTTCTCTCTTTCGAAATGTGAAAGATGCTATCATTGTACAATATGCGCAAACGCATCTCCCTGAGTAAGGTGCAAGAACCATACTCGAGGTAGACTAATCCACAATTGATTTTTCCATGGATATGAACCCTGCGTATCTTTTTCTCAGCATCATTATTTTGCTAACCGCTTGCACACAGAGCACAGTTCAACCTGAAGGTATGTTCGACGTACCAGCGGGTTGGTTCACCATGGGGCAGAATAACGAGCGCCGTTCCAACCGTCCACAGCGGGCAGTTTACCTGGACACTTACGCCATCGACCGCACAGAAGTGACCAACGCTGCTTTTGGAGAGTTCGTCACACAAACTGGATTTCGACCTGACCGCGGTTGGGATGACTCTTTGGTGCGTGATCATGGAGATCTACCTGTTGTGGCTGTTTTATGGAGTGAAGCCGATGCCTACTGCCAATGGGTTGGAAAAAGACTGCCGACTGAGGCAGAGTGGGAAAAAGCAGCTCGGGGCACAGACGCTCGAACCTACCCCTGGGGTGATACCTGGGACGCATCCAAGGCCAATACTGCCGAGGGTGGAATTGGTACCCCCCAACCCGTAGGCAGCTATCCAGACGGTGCCAGCCCCTACGGTGTTCTCGATATGACCGGCAACGCTGCCGAGTGGGTCAATGATCACTTCGAGTTCGACTACTACACCAAAGCGCCAGATTACAACCCTCTCGGCCCAGAGAAACCCCTAGACCATGGTTTGCGCGGCGGCTCTTTCGCAGACCCAGCAGAGTTTGCAACCACTTTCTTTCGCAACTCATCACACTCGGCATTACCAAACTACCGCGTCGGCTTTCGCTGCGCGCTGACTTGGAAGGAAGACATTGAAGAATAATCATCTTGTCGATCGCCTGGGGAAATTTTACCTGTTCTACCTGGGCTTATTGCCAGTGTTGGCAACCTTTGCAATGGTGCTTGCCAATGGACTGCGCTGGCCTATGCTGATCTTCCTTGGTGGTACAGGTGCGGTCGGTGTCTATCTGGCAGCAACCTACAGTTACACGCGACTTCCCAACAGAGTGTTTCCGCTTCTCGTCATGCTGCTCGATGGGCCGCTTTTCGTGATAGTTTCCCTGAGAGACGGACTCAAACCACTGGCTTTCGCCGTAGAAGGCTATCTCATCGATGGCCTTGCCATTTGGTTATCTATATTGATTCTGGCTTTCATTTCACCACTACCCACCCGCGGCCAACGATTTTGGTCAATCTTCTTTATGTTCATTGCTGTAGGAGTCAATGTTGCCCTATTCTGGCCATATTTACAGCAATTTGCAGGAGAAAATTGGGGTCATCTGATTTGGCTGCTTGTGGGATGCACCGAAGCCACAATCGCGTCCTTTTTGTTGGTTTCTAAAGATGACGTTATTCGCAGTGACGATGGCAGTATTTTGTTTATCGGGCTGTTCGTTATGCTTTGGGTGGTAGCATTGTTCTTGGGAAATATCTTATACGAAGCAGGTTTTTTGAGTTCGTAGTGGCGTACGACAGTGCGCCCCGTATACGGGCACTCTCGTGCCCTACTACGAACGTCTTAGGGCCGATAGACAATCGCCATATTCCCCAACACCCCCCAGGAATCAAGAAAATAATCTTTAGAACGATTGTAGACCCGCTTGCCATCTAGCACGGTAACCGAATCTTCGGAATATCCAATCACCATGACCGTATGCTCATAACGCGCCACCGTGATGCGGTGCCCCTCTGATGAGATATATGGTACAGGTGTGCCGCGTACTACGTGCCCCACCACCCAAACAATGACTGGATTTCCAGCATTGATTTCACCTTGAAGCACATCCCAACTCAAGGGAGATATCGCTTTGGCCGGCAGCCCAAAAGAGCGCAACAATAATGCCACAGGGGCAGCATGCACACCATAAGGCGCGGGAGGAATTTGCCCCCAAGACCCTTCCACATTACCCACAAAACCTTTCTCAGGGTCATCCGAGAGAGGCAAACGGCTTTGGAAATCTAATTCGTCGATTTGTACACCGAAAAAAGCCGCCCAATCTGTGGCCGCACTGGCCTCACAGCTCAACGGTAGGGTTTGTGAATATCCTTTGATGCCTTCAATTCGCGCGCTGCCCCCAGCAGTCGGAGAGACGTAGCGGGTCGGCACGGGGACTGGCGTTTTCGATGGTGTTGGAGAAAGCGAAGGGGGAACGACGCGCGTCGTCGAGGCAGATGGCGGTACATCGGTAACAGTTGGCAAGGGTGTTTCCGTGGGTATATGTGTCGCCGTGGGGCTAATCGTTAGTGTGGGTGTTTTTTCAACGGCCAATGCGGCCATTTGGGTTTGATCATCTTCGGAGAGACTCCTAATCAATAGGTATACAATGCCCACGAGTAGAATCAAACAAATTACCAGCATCAACTCCAAGGTTAGCAATCGACGATCCTTGCCAACTTGTTTGCCACCCTTCGATGAAGTAGTCCGCCATTGGGAAATCCTAGTCATCCCAAATCACCGCCATATTTCCCAATGAGCTCCACGAATCCAAAAAATCTTTCACCGAACGCTGATAGACCCAATCGCCATCCAATACCGTCACGGAATGTTGATCATAGCCTGTAAGGATGACGGTATGCTGAAAGCGCACAACCGTTGTCTGGTGGCCGTCTGAAGAGATATAGGGAACGGGTGTGCCGCGCGCCACCCTTCCAACTACCCATACGATGACAGGTTCGCCTTGAGCGATTTCGGCTTGCAATGCTGGCCAATTAGAACCGTATACGGCATCGGCTTCCAAACCGTAGGAACGCAGTAATTGAGCTACTGGTTTGGCGTGCACGCCATATGGTGAGGGGGGAATCTGCCCCCAGGCACCATGCACATTTCCCACAAAACCCTGGTCGGGGTTGTCTGAAGACGGCAAATTGTTGAAAAAAGCCAGTTCATCGATATGGACACCAAAATAGGCTGCCCAATCTACGGCTGAGCGGGATTCGCAATCCAACGAATAGGCCGGCCAACGTCCGGATATTCCTTGGATTGAGGCTGCCGGGGGCAGAGTGGGAGTCAGCGTTGGCGGGGAGGTAGCCGTCGCTGTGGGTGTTTGCGTTGGGGTGAAAGTAAGGGTGGGGGTTGGTGTCAGCGTGATTGTTGGCGTATGTGTAACTGTTGGCGTGTATGTCGCTGGCTGAAAGGGAGTCGCTGATGGTGAAATTTGCTGTAACTGCACAGCTAGCTCTACCATGGTTTCTGCAGGTTTATCTTGAAAAGATTGACGAGCAAGTGGAAACCCATCCAGGGCACGCGCTTGTACCCCTTCCCGCAGCAAAGCGTTGAGAATCACGCCCAGAACCAGGATTACCCCCAAAATCAGAAGTAGATAATAAATCCGTCGCATTTGGATACCAGTAAACAGCTATTGAATGGAGATCACCTTTCCTGCGGTTGCACGCAGCAATTCATTAGGGCTCAATCGAAATACTGCATGAGGTGTGCCAGCGGCGGCCCAAATCTCATCATACTGCAACAGATCCTCGTCGAGGAAGGTCTCCAAAGTTTCGACGTGCCCTACAGGCGGGACTCCCCCGATCACAAACCCTGTTCGTCGGCGGACATAGTCAGCATCAGCTTTGCCAATTTTCTCCCCCAATTGCGTCGCAATGGTACTTTCATTCACCCGGTTCACGCCGCTGGCAATCACCAACACCGGGCAGTCAGAATTATGAACTCGGAAAATCAGCGATTTGGCAATCTGAGCAACTGTGCATCCAATGGCCTTTGCCGCATCGGCAGCAGTGCGAGTGCTGTCAGGGAGTTCGACAACCTTTAAAACCAGACCAAGTTTATCTAAGGCATCTTGCACTCGTTGGGCGCTGGAACTGAGTTTGGACATACTTTATCTCCACCCTGATTGTAATCGAAAAACCAACCTCACATGCAAATGTACACTGACCTATCTTTTAGCGCGATGGTGTTCCAACAAATCAATGATTCGGAAATAGCTATCCTGTTAGTAAGATTTCTTTGATTTGCTTCGCGTATGAAGCGCTGTCATCATCGCTAAGAAATCGAATCTTTTCAGGGCTTTGTACACCTAATCCGAGATCTACAGCTCTAGCGATCTGATCCTGCTCAAAAATTGGACCTTTGGATACATTGGTTCTGTTTCCATGATATCGCAGGAGCGCAACGCCAACTGCATCGATGGCTATGCGATCTGTACCTGCCAGGACTACCTCAGAATCTACTCGACTTCCCTTTGCAGGACCGCCTGAAACAAAAGCCTCGATACCATCGAGAACAATCAACCCGGGAGAATATGCGGAATTTATCTCAGCAATCAATTCTCGCTGAAATACGGATTTATGTAATTCGGTCATGTAATCAGTACTATTGCCTGGAACACGCTTGGCGACCATTCCCACCGAGTTTTTTAGTGACATTGTAAATTGTCCGCCATACTGATGAGTCTTTAGACAACAAGCCTGGATAACTACATCGGCATCAAGACAAGGTTTTGAAAGATAAAAACCATTTTTCCAATGGCTATCAGGGGACTGCATGAAAACCCAATCATCTGATCCAAGCACGTCAAACACAACTGTACTAAAACCAAGTTCATCCGCGAGATCAAAGACACCAATATCTTGCATTACAGCGCGAGTGCTTCCCATGCCGCTACGATCTCCAATTGTGATCGACGAAGCACCCATTTTCTTTAATGCCAATACTAATGCTCGAAGAACATCTATATGGGTTGAGCCTGGAGTAGGATCAGCGCTATTAAAATTTGGTTTTATGAATACAGTTTTATTCTCGACTGGGTTTATATCCAACAATTCAAGAGCTCGGTTTACGCCATAAGCTCGATCAGTCGTTTTAACAAAAGCGATCGTTGATATCCCATCTTCAGACAACTCTGGTTTTGGGGAAGGGTTTGTTTGATCCCCTTCATTTATTGATAATGCAATCGCTTTTCGAGTTGAGGTGAGTGAGGAAACTGCTGAAAGACCCCCAAAAGTCATAGCTAAACGAAGAAAGTTTCTACGACTAAGGGACGATCTTTGATTTTGGTGACTCATTTGACCTCCAATTCCTAGCATGTATTACTGTAACTAATCTCCTATTGTATCAATAGGAGTTACTCATTCATACCAAGAAAAGAACCGTGCTGATTGAACCAGCACGGTTCCAAATTTAGTAACTCATGTTACGTAAAATAGGACTGGCAGTCCTGATAAATTCGGTTGGAACATGGGAATTTCTCTCCTAAGGACTGCCAGTCCTGCGTATCATCAGTTAATAATACTTATTTTTCGGTATTCATTACTCTGATACCACAATATCAATAAAAAAGCTTTCCCCAAATGGTTTGCCCTCAGGGTCATAAGCCTGCCAGGCGCTGCGGTAAGAGCCGGGTTCATCGGGCGCGGTAAACACCATGCGAATCTCCGCTTCCGTTCCGCTAATTGCTGGAAAAAGCGCCTGAGTGATGGGCACATCCATGGCGGGACCAGCGACCAATTGAACTTCATACTCCAAACCCCAATTGCATGAACCGGCATTAAGCACTTTCCAGCGCTTATCCAAACGCTGTCCGGGAGAAACAACGGTGCCATCTTCGATGGTTAGGTCCTCGATGAATTCGAGATCATTTTTACAGGCGGGCGTTGGGGTTGGCAAACTTTCCGCGGTGAATTTGGCAGCTTCGGTTTCTTGCAACTGAATGGCCAATGTATCCACAGTGGGGGGTATATAAATTGTTGGCGTCGCTGTGGGGGCTGAATTCTGACCAGTGCAGGCAGACAGGAGCACAACACAAAACAAAAGGATTAGGCCATGTTGACATTTGGAGATTTCTCTCTGGAAACGTTGCTTCATAAAATTGTTATTTACTCCTGGGTGGTCTCCCTCTTGAGTGTAGCCGTCTTGAAAAAGGCTGATTTGAACCGCGAAGACGCCAAGTGCGCTAAGAAAAAGACGAAATGAGATTAAACTTTGCGTTCTTTGCGGCTTTGCGGTGAAATTTGGCTCTGGTTTTCGGCCCACAACACTTTACAGGGTGACTACCTACTCCTGACAAAGTCTGAAATGTCAACACTATCTAGTAATCGGGATTGGTTCATCAACTCATTTATTGCCGAAATATCAATTTTAAATAATTAGACCCTAAGGTTTTCATTGATTAACGGAGTCGCTTACGACATTCCGGCGAGACAATCTTATCATCATATTGTCTCGTAAAAAACCCTTAGGGTCTAGGCCATGTTGATATTTAGTAAATACTATTGATACCAAAGAAATTTACTGAATTATCAATACTACCTCGTATTTTTTTTATTCTTCTTCAATTACATCATCTTCGGCCCCAGGTACCAACTCATCGCCCATAGCTTCTTGACGGATCAATCCTTCGATCTCAGCGAGCATGTCGGGATTTTCACGTAAGTATTCCTTAGCATTTTCTCGCCCTTGGGCTAACCGTACATCACCATAGGAGTAGTAAGAACCACGCTTCTGGATGAGCTCTAGTTCGGTACCCAGGTCAACAATATCACCAATCTTGGAGATACCTTCATTGTACATAATATCGAACTCAACGGTCTGGAAGGGCGGGGCAACCTTGTTCTTGACCACGCGCACACGAGTGCGATTACCAATAATTTCCGAGCCAACCTTGATGGACTGAATGCGACGCACATCGAGACGCACAGAGGCATAGAACTTGAGCGCCTGGCCGCCGGTGGTGGTTTCGGGGTTGCCAAACATGACCCCGATCTTCTGACGTAATTGGTTGGTGAAGATCACCGAGGTATTAGTCTGCTTGATGGCACCGGAGAGTTTACGCAAGGCCTGCGACATCAAACGAGCCATCAAACCCATGTGAGCATCGCCCATATCGCCCTCGATTTCGGCGCGGGGCACCAACGCGGCAACTGAGTCGATAACGACTACATCTACTGCACCCGAGCGGACGAGAGACTCAACAATCTCCAGGGCTTGCTCACCGGTGTCGGGTTGCGAAACCAATAAATTTTCAACATCGACGCCACAGGCTGCGGCATACTTGGGATCTAAAGCGTGCTCCATATCGACAAAGGCGGCCGTACCGCCCAACACCTGGGCTTCAGCAACGATATGCTGACATATGGTTGTCTTTCCCGAAGACTCAGGGCCGAAAATCTCGGTTACACGACCGCGGGGGATACCCCCAACACCCAGGGCGAGATCCAAAGAGAGCGATCCAGTAGGGATGATATCAACCACTAAATGCTTCGCCTCACCTAACTTCATAATTGTGCCCTCACCATAGCGTTTTTCCAAATCGCCCATGGCCTTTTCAAGGGCTGCTTGTTTGGCTCCATCTTCCTTTTTCGCCATTTTCTACTCCTTATTGTTATTAAACATGTTGCAACAATTTATGTTATTAGGTATTAGGTATTGATAATACTATCCAATATCTAATCTCCAATTTCCAAATCACCACATCCCAAATGCCGGGGAATCTTTCTCAATATATCGCTGGATCTGCTTTCGACTCCCAGGAGACACATCCGCAGGAAGGTCAATTAAGTCGAAGAACTCGTAACGTTCAATCTCGTCGTCCGAGTAACCATTGAGTGAAAAATCATGCGATATAAAAACGATCACGTGATCACTCTTGCCAAACACAAATTTTGTGTAAACACCGAACAGGGTTAAGTCACGCAGTGTCGCTCCCACTTCCTCTGCGACCTCACGACGAGCAGCATTTTCGACTGTCTCACCATGTTCAATTAAGCCCCCCGGTAAAAACCACTGATCTTGATAGACATGTTTAACTAAGAGTATTTTTTGGTTTCGAACCATCAAGATGCGCACACCAAACGAAAGTGGCTTCAAAATAAGCCACAGCGTCCGGGATATCATGTAAAAGTACTTTTTAATAACAGACATCAAAAAATTTACCTTAGTTTAGCACGAATGTTCTAATTGTCAAGGGATATCAACTGGCAGCAGCGATGAAGAATATCAAAAAAGCTGTGAGCAAAGAAAAGGGGTCAAAAAAGCAGTAGAGAGAAAAGGTGCGCAACAATCTCCCTGACAGGGTAGCAGGCGGCCTCATAGGATGACAAGCTCAAAAAAAGCAAAACAG
>JADHTJ010000218.1 GCA_016785015.1 Anaerolineales bacterium | reverse complement strand
GCGGCAGCGTTGGGGACGGTGTAGGGGAAGTCGCGCAACATCATCCAGAACATATTGCCCTGCTCAATATAATTGACCCAGGCGTAAACGGCGTCCAAGTGCGGGGCGCCAGCCGGGATGGCCCAGTTATCCTGCCATAGTATGGTGCCCTCGCTGGGAAAGACATACTCGAATCCGGGGTCTTCCTGCTGAGCAGTGAAAGCCTCTCCGTTCCAGACGTTGCCCAGGTCTACGTCACCTGCAATCAAAGCGGTCTTGGGGCTGTCGCTATCGAAGAGTTTGACGTTGGGGATCAGTTCCATTAATTTTTGTTTGGCTTCTTCTAATTGCGCAGGGTCTGTGGCGTTGAGGTCGTACCCCAGTGTTAGCAGAGTGAAACCGATCACCACGCGGGGATCATCGAGAAGCACCAGGCGTCCGGCGTACTCGGGGTTCCATAGATCTTCCCAGGATGTCGGTGGGGTGGGGACCCGGTCAACACTGTAGATGATGGCATCGGTGCCGGACATGTAGGGGATAGTGTACCGGTTGCCGGGATCAAAGGGCAGGTCCTTATAACCTGGATCAATATTCCCCAACATCGCCAGTTGAGCCTGATCCCATTCCTGAAGCATATCCTGATCGATCATCAGAGAGATAATATAATCGGTGGGCAAAATCAGATCATAGGTCGTGGCTCCGGCGGAGAGTTTTGCGTACATTTCCTCGTTGCTGGAATACTCATCGTGGTTTATTTTGATGTCGTAAACCATCTCGAAGCATTCCTTCCACTCGACGGGGATGTACTCCGTCCACACAAAGAGATTTAATTCTTTCGATGTGACCTCGACGCGCGGTTCTGGCTGTGGGCAAACGAAACCTGAACTGGTAACAAGTTGCCCTTCTTCGTCCTTGGCAGGTGCTCCGCTGCCACAGGCTGCCAGCAACATGCTAAATACTGTTAATGTTGCCAGCACTTTCCAGAGAGTTGTGTTTTTCATTTCTACCTCCATATTAATAGGCGAATAAGATGCGAACTGTAATTGCAAACTTCACAGATCAGACTGGCGTTCTGAACCGCGAGTTGTCAATCTAACCTAATACGCTTGCCTGCTCTGCAAACGCTGGGTGAGGAAAACGGCGACAAAAATAATTAGAATCCAGACTGCTGAGAGGGCGTTAACCTGCGGCGTCACGATTCGTCGCAGTAACCCATAAACATAGATCGGCAGCGTGGAGGCGCCGGGTCCAGTGGTGAAGAACGTGATCACAAAATCGTCCAAAGAGAGAGTAAAAGCTAGTAGTGCGCCGGAGAGTACGCCTGGCATAATCGTTGGCAGGGTGACACGCCAAAAGGTAACTAGCTCGTTAGCGCCCAAATCCATAGCGGCTTCTTCGATGGACTGATCGAAACCATGCAGGCGAGCCCGTACCACCAAAGCCACAAAAGGAACGCTGAAAGCAATATGCGAGACGATTACTGTGGTCAAGCCCAAGGTGAGCTGGCTATCGCCGATCAAGCTCAGGGCACTGTTTAATAGAGTGAACAACTGACTGAACAAGACCAGAATGCCGATTCCCATCACAATTTCTGGGATAACGATGGGAATATATAACGATACTTCTGAAAAAGTTCTCAGCTTGAATTTGTAACGCTGCAAGGCTATTGCGGCGAAGGTACCGATGATCGTGGAAGTGAGTGTCGAAATTAAGGCGATGGTCAGCGTGTTGCGGGTGGCATTCCGCACTTCCACGTTCTTTGCCAGTTCACAGAACCAGTGGAAGGGACCACAAGGACTCTGAATGACATTCCCTGAAACAATTTCAGTCGGTCCGACTTGAGTGATAAAACCTTCAAAGAGAATATTGGTTTTCGATGAATTAAAAGCGAATAGAAATAAAACCACTATTGGCATATAAAGGAAGAAATACACCAGAGCAGTGGAAACAACAACCAGGGGGGAACGGCGATGAGGATTCATACGACTACAATCTCCTCGCTGAATCCAAATTTACGCGTGTAAAAATAGGTCACGATCAGCGTCATGGTCATCAAAATGATCGAAGCAGCCGAACCAAAGGTCGGATCACGAGCAATTAGGAATTGATTCTGGATCAGGTTACCGATCAACACGATCTGCCGTCCACCCAGCAAGTCCGAGACGATGAAAGTACCCATAACTGGTATGAAAACCAGAATTGTTCCGGAGACTACTCCTGGCATGGAGAGGGGCAAGGTCATGCGCAGGAAGGTTCGGAAAGGAGATGCCCCCAAGTCTGCCGATGCTTCGTACCAGGAAAGGTCAATTTTCTCCAGAGATGTGTAGAGCGGCAAAATCATAAAGGGCAAGAACTCGTAAACCATGCCCACGAGTACTGCTCCTTGCGTATAAAGCATCTCCAGGGGCGTAAAATGAAATCCAACCAAACCTGCCAACCAGCCAAGCGCACCGTTGATTACGCCTTGAGTACGCAGCAACATCATCCAGGCGTAGACACGGATGACGAAATTGGTCCACATCGGCACTAAAATCAAGAAGAGGAAGGTGTTGCGCTTTTTGAGTGGGGCACGAGCAATGAAATAAGCCAAGGGGTAAGCCATCAAAATCGCTAAAACAGTAGTATTGAAAGCTAAACTCAGTGAACGTGAAAGGATTTTTGCATAGATCGGATCGAAGCAAATGGACTCCCCGCCAGCGCATTCGGTGCGAATTCCGAAAAGGCGTACATAGTTATGGAATGAGAAACCGTAGATTACAGTTCCGTCTGGGGCACGACTTCCAAAGCTGATGACTAACGTGAGCAAGAGAGGGACAATCAGCAGCCCTATCATGAAGAGCAAAGTTGGAGAGATCAGGATTGTGCCTTGAAAGGATTTATCTTCGCGCAGTTTTCGCAACATGGTAGCCTCTCTATCCTAAATGCAGCACGAGCGCATTTTCGGGCATCACGACCACCCAAACCTGCTCCCCGCGCTCATAATAGGCTTCCGGGTCGAGGGTGGAAATTTTATTCTGCTCCCAAACTTTGAGTGACACGCCACCTAAATCGACGAATACGCGCGTGTCTGAGCCAATATAAGCAATGTTCAACACTTTTCCACTGAAGCAGTTCCCCATCTTGGCTTTGTTTTCGATGATGCGGGTTTTCTCCGGGCGCAGCGATACAACCACCTGTTCGCCAATTCTTACGGGTGAAGCCTTGGTACCAACCAGTTCATCCTTCAATCTTGGAATATAAACAGTGACTCTATCTCCATCGATAGCGCGCACCTCCCCGTCGAGGAAGTTGGTCTCGCCGATGAAGTCAGCTACAAAACGACAATTGGGGCGCTCATAAATCTCGACCGGCTTGCCGACTTGCAGCACGACCCCTCCGTCCATCACAGCGATACGGTCAGACATCGTTAAGGCTTCCTCTTGGTCGTGGGTCACATACACAAAGGTGATACCAACTTCCTGTTGGAGGGCTTTGAGTTCCAGTTGCATTTCCTTGCGTAACTTCAAATCGAGCGCGCCCAATGGCTCATCCAGTAACAATACCTTTGGACGTTTGACCAGCGAGCGTGCCAGGGCAACTCGTTGTCGTTGCCCGCCAGAGAGCTGTGTGGGGTTACGCCGCTCCATGCCGGTCAGCTTGACCATCTCCAGCGCCTCGCCAACTCGGCGTTTAATCTCCTGTTTGGGTGTTTTCTCCATTTCGAGTCCAAAAGCCACGTTCTCGGCCACAGACATGTGCGGGAAGAGGGCGTAGCTCTGAAAGACAGTGTTTACTGGTCGCAAATAGGGTGGTCGGTGTCCCATAGGTTCTCCCTCGATATAGATTTCGCCCGAGGTTGGCCACTCGAAACCGGCAATCGTCCGCAAGGATGTAGTTTTTCCGCAACCTGACGGACCTAGCATGGAGAAAAACTCGCCGTTCTTGATTTGCATGGTGACGTGGTTGACAGCAAAGACCTCCCCCCCCTCGGGAGTGGGAAATTTCTTGACTACATCGCGCAGTTCAACACTAAATTCGCTCATCTTGACTCCAATGATTTGAATATTGTCATAACGATCTGATCCGTTACTACATAGAATCACTTACATCTTTCTCTTGTCACACGCTCTTTATTAAAGTTAATTTGTATATCAACATAAAATTATAGAGTTTTGCCTATATCCGCCAGCACATCTGACAGGCGGTTTAATACTTCGTCAATTTGGGCATATTTAATGATTAGTGGGGGCTCGACACGGATGGTCTGCGCGCTGGTCAATGTGCCAGCCACCAGAACGCCGCGCTTGAACAATTCCGACGCGACTTTGTAACCGCTCTCGGGACTTTTGAAGTGCATCCCGATCAGTAGACCCTTGCCGGTGATTTTGTCAAATAGTTGCGGATACTTCTCTGCCAACGCTTCGAGTTTCGGGATGAGATACGCACCCTTTTCAGCAGCCTGCTCCCAGAGACGATCACGGAGAGTGACATTAATGGATGCAATCGCCGCGGAGCATGCCAGCGCACCGCCACCGGTTGTGGTAGTGTGCATAAACGGATTGGGATACATCATCGGCTGAAAAATTTCTTCGGTGGTAGTCACCGCGCTGACGGGCATCACGCCCCCACCAAGAGATTTGGCAACGGCAATTATGTCTGGCACTACGTTCCAATGATCAACGCCCCACAGCTTCCCCGTCCGACCAAGCCCGGTCTGCACTTCGTCCGCGATCAGGAGCGTGCCGTAGTGTTGGGTTGCTTGGCGTACGCGCGGCCAGAAATCATCGGGAGGGACGATTGCCCCGGCTTCACCCTGGATCGGTTCCAGCAAAACACCAGCCACGCCGATGCCGATCTGGTCACAAATTTCCAATTGGCGTTCGACGGCTTCAGCATCACCAAAGGGAACGTGATAGACTGGTCCGCCGTACAATGCGCCCATCGGTTGGCGGTAATCGGCTTTCCCCAACATGGAGAGTGATCCCATTGTTTTGCCGTGAAAGGCTTTGACGGTTGAGATAAAAGCGGGTTTCTGCGTGTAGAGTTTAGCGATTTTGATGGAAGCTTCGATGGCTTCCGTGCCGCTGGCTGCAAACCAACTGTATTTTAAATTACCAGGCGTAATATCAGCCATGATACGCGCCAGAACGCCACGTAACGGATCGATCAACTCTTGACTGGGCATCGGTGAGCGCGCCAACTGAGCGCGTACTGCCGCAACGACGTCTGGGTGGCACCAGCCATGGTTCATCATGCCGTAGCCTCCCAAGCAATCGAGATACTCGCGCCCAAGTACATCTCTGAAAATCGCACCGGAGCCAGCCCATTCGACTGCTGCCCAGTCACCGGCTTCTGTTACAGACTTGCGATATTCCAGCCAGTTCCTGTTAAAGTGCTCAGCAAAGTTGTCTTTGGATTCACCAATAATCCATCTGGCTTGAACATCGTCAACGGATTTCTGGGAGATGATTTCCAGCCATTGATTTGAGTAGGAAAGGGCGTTGTCGACAGATTGCGGCATGATGATCGCTCCAGAGATTGAAGATACTAACGTTTTTACAGAATCTTAGTGGGCACACAAGACACAGGGCGAGAAAGGCGAGTTATTCATTTTCATCTCCCACTGCTCTATCAGGAATACGCCATTGATAAATATCTTTAAGGATATTTGGAACAATTGCTGTAACTGTTTTTCTAACGCCAGGCACTTTTCGTACGACTTCAGTCACAAATCGATAAATTTCCGCAGCATCTTTGGCAACCACCTGGATACTTACGTCGGTCTCACCCATGGAGCAGGCTACATAAGTTACGTTTTCGTTTTCGGCCATTTTATTGGCCACTTCGAGAATTTTATCTGCTTCTACTTCTATCCAGACATCGGCATATGTATCCAGTCCAAATGCCTGCGGGCTGATAATCGCACTGACGC
>JADHTJ010000053.1 GCA_016785015.1 Anaerolineales bacterium | reverse complement strand
TGGGCGAAATCAAGCGCGTCCCCAATTTGCTTGACTAACTTCAATGTATCTTCCCAAGATAAAGTCCGTTTCTTAATAATTTTGTCAAGCGATTCCCCATCAACATGCCGCATGGCGATGTAATACCGTCCGTCTGCCTCTCTCATATCCAATACAGTGGCAATATGGGGATGAAAAAGATTGGCAGCCGCCTGCGCTTCCTGCATGAAGCGCTCGAAGGCGGTGCCATCAGCGACCAGGGCAGGCTTGAGGACTTTGAGGGCGACTTCGCGCTTCAACTGGATGTCGCGGGCGTGGTATACAAAGGCTGTCGCCCCTTCGCCTAACTCCGCGATGACTTCATATTTTCCGAATTTCTCTTCCATGTAAGTATTTCCTATGCCCCGACAACAATAATTAAACTATCAATAAGCATCAATATGAATTATTTAACTATCTCCAATTTGTCAACTAGTTGTGAACAAGAGAAGACTACAGGAATTCGATCATTTCAAGAGAGAATCTACGCAAGATTGACCTTGATCTAATCGGTCCTGGGTAATTTCTGCACCAATGAACAATGTATCATCGAAGATTTCATCAAAGCATTGCTTCACCGCACCCCAATCTTGATAATCGCCTGCTGGTACTCCAGACACTACAGCTCGATTGAGGGTCATAATGCCCTTTTCAAGAATTTGATCGATGGCCTCGTCACCTAAATTGTGGGTGGCTTCTTGTACAGGCGGTATGAATCCACCGATACCCTTGGCGATCTTAACCTGAATATCGGGACGGGTTAGATATTCTAGGAATTTGATAGCCGAATCGTAGTTAGCAGAACCCTTAGTAATTGCGTAACCACTAACACCTGCTAGTGTGCCAGAGCCTTTAGTTCCAATTGGAGCTGGGGCTATTGTAAAATTGCTTTCATCATAAATATATACTTGTCCAACTCGGGAATGATGGGTGACTGTCAACCAGGATTCTTCTCGCATCATAGGGTCTACACAAGAATCAATATTCTGGATGTTTGAAACAAAGCCATCGTATTTGCCAATTGTTTCCCAAATTTTCCATGCTTCCATTGCACCTGCAGAGTTGATATCAGGAAATCCAGCACCATAAGACAAACCGGTGGCACCAAACATATAAATCCAAGATTTCGCGGGAATTCCTGTAATACATACCTTTCCATATCCTTCACCATTGGCAATTGCAACAGCCCAAGCGGCATACTCTTCCCATGTAATTGCATCGAGATCAACTTCACTGGGCAAATAGGGTAAGGCCTTATTGTTAGCTAATAATAGGTATACATCTGCACTAGCAGGAAGGAAATATTGTCTGACACCCACGTTCGTGTACTCGCTAAACGCTGAGCTGAAGTTTCGATCATTCCATTCGTCAACCACGCCGGATAAATCCTCTACCCAACCTGCTTCGATCCACTCAGACATGCGGCTGTTATGAACCACGACAACATCAGTTGAAACGTGATTAGAAGATTGTTGAACATCAGCATTGTCCAGCATAGTTTGATCATCGTTGACTTGGAAGTTTATAGTGATATTGTACTCATTTTCAAATGGTGTAATTATTTCAGCAATGAAATATTCTTGTTCATTGGGTGGGCTAAACAAGCGAGATGAAAATACCAGAGTTTTTGGAGTGCTTGTAGGAGATGGCGTAATAGTTTCTGATGGGATGATGGTTTTTGTAGGCACAGCTGTCATTGAAGCAGCTGGCAACACCGTCGATGTTATAGGTATGTCAGTAAAAGTTGAGCTAGCCAGATTTATAGCCATTTCATCAGTATTGGTTTTCAAAATACTGTTTATAATTACTAACAGAACACAGAGCAAAAGGATAACTAATCCTCCCATACCTACCCACAACTGCCAGCGCTTCAAAATCGATGTATTTATCTTAGCAGTTTTCTCGGGGGATGGTCTGAAGGTGATTGGTTTTGATAATTCAGATGGCAGATTTTGGTAGCGGTGGGAATGCTCGATAATCGTTTCACCTTCCGGATGGTCATCCCTATCAGACGGTTGCGGTGATTGTACGACGATTACCAGAGAATTCACAAATTCCCCCCCACTCTTAATCCGGTTATTTGGGTCTCGAACCAGTGCTTTTTCAAGAACAAGGTTGGTGTTATTGGGAATATCGTAAGAAGAAAATGTGGGAAGTACCAATGGATCAAAATGCCGTTTCATCACCAACGGGGACGGACTGTCGCCTTTGCCGCCGAAAAGGGATTCTCCGGTTAGCATCTCAACGAACACGCAAGCTAGGCTGTATACATCACTTTGCGGGCTAGCATCTTCCCCCATCCAAATTTCGGGGGCCATATAGGCTGGAGTACCGATCATCCCACCAGTGATGCTCAGCGAGGCGCTGCCCGCGCCAGATAAAGCTTTAGCAAATCCCAGGTCGGTCAGGTAGGCGTTGCCCTTATCATCGAAAAGGATATTGCCCGGTTTGACATCGCGATGAATCAGATCCTGTTTGTGGATGTGATCCAGGGCTTCCGCAATCTGACGCGTGATTTCAAGAGTGCGCTCCCAGGATAAGGATCCTTCCTTAGTAAGTACATCTCTGAGCGACCCTCCGGGCATGTACTCCATGGCCAGGAAGAAACGTCCCTCGGCCTCACCCAGGTCGTAAACGGGCACGATGTTGGGGTGCTTCATGCGGGCAGCAAACTTGGCCTCGCGCCGAAAGCGCTCGATGAACGATGGGTCTGCCACCAGGGCAGGGTGCAGCACCTTGACGGCGCGCTGCACTTCCAGCACCGAGTCGGTAGCGCGGTAGACGGTGCCGTAGCCCCCACGACCTAATTCATCGTGAAGAATGTATTTTCCCAGTTTCTGGTCTGACATTCACCCTCCTTCTTTGAATGTCTTTCTTTTCCTGCCTTAGTGTATCAAATGGGGTGCTCCAGCACAATGGGAAAATCGTCTTTTCCGGTGCTTATCCGGTGCTTATAGAAAAATAGGCATTACAAAATATTGAAAATTATGTAAATATTGCACCAAAATACCCATGTATATGGGGGTATATCAACTTTAAGACACCATATATAGAGTATAATCGTCGCTTTTCGAGACAATCCGTTAGAAATGCCACCGCACACCAGGCAGCCGTCTATGAGACGGCTGTTTGCTTTTTAATGTAGATTTCCCAATACCTGTTTAGTCGCCTCAAATCCTAAAGGGGGAAGATTATCTCGGTTGAAGTAGCCTACCTCATCGGCATCATCACCAGCGGCCAATTCCCCTCCTAAGACTTTAGCACGATACACAATTACTATATGAGCCCCTGCGGCATGCTCTTGGCCAGAGATGATATCAAATATCTCGGTCACTCGAACTTGTAGGCCAGTTTCTTCAAGACACTCGCGCTCGGCTGCCCGGGCAGGATCTTCACCTGCATCAACGAAGCCGGCAGGGAGAGTCCAAAATCCCTGATAAGGTTGCATTATCCGCCGTACGAGGAGAACATTTTTGCCTTGTTCCACAAGAACAGCCGCGGCAACCTTTGGATCAGGGAAATAGATCCAATCGCAGGAAGGGCAAACTGGACGGTCGCGCCCGGCACGATTTGCAGAGATCAGTTTTTTCCCACACAGGGGGCAATATTTAACTTCTCTTTCATTCATTGGTGTTTACGACGACGGAAATAGATGGCGGCTACCCCAGACACGATAGCGATTACTCCTAAGAGTATCTCGAATACTCTGATTGTACTTATGGGTTTGGAAACGGCAACAACTTGGGGGATTTCAGAATCAGCTGCGAGGTCGTCTGATAGACCACCTTCCGGCACAGTAGTTTGCGCGCCTTGGGTAGACGCGGGTTGCAGAGTAGGCTCCACATTATATGCTTCACCCTCCCCAGCCACTTCATCTTCTTCCATCCCCCGCTCTGTTGCCAACTCAGGTTCAGCTTCAACGGATTCGTCATTAACAGTATCTTCAGGCACTGCCTCCGCCAGTGCTTCAGCTTGGGGCTGTACTTCTTCCGCCTCGATTCCCTCGGCGTCAGCACTTTCGGCCTCAAGTGCCGCTTCAGCCATAGCCTCTGGCTGAGGTTGAGCCTCCTCTTCCGGCTCGACTTTGCCAACATCAGCTTCAGCTTCTTTCGCCGAAGTTTCAGGTTCCTCAACAGCTTCATTTGCCTCCATCTCCATCGGCGCGGCTGGTGCTGCCATCTCTTGCGCCGGCAACATGCCAACACGCCCAAACCCAATCAGATCTCCCAATATGACCATCACTAATAGCACAGTCGAGATGACCGAGGCCAATCGGAAAGTAGCAAATAGGCGTGGTGATCTTTGTAGCTCCTGTCCTGCCATCTCTGGAGTCAGTGTGAAATTGCGCGGCGCAGGCATTTGGGGAAGAGATTTAACTGCAGCACGCGTCATGCGAAGATCATCCAATGCATCGCGCAGTCTAGGCTCATTACCCAAACGCTCTTCGACACGCGAACGTTCGTGTGGCGTAAGCTGATCATCCACGTAAGCTGACAATCGTTCCCAGTCTCGTCGAGAAATTTGCTCTTTCATTAAGATGCCTCCTCTCTCAGACGAAACGCGGAGGGCAGAAGTTCCCTGAATTCACGCAAACAATCCTGCATTCGATGCCGGGCACGCGCCAAACGGCTCTTGATTGTCCCCAATGGCGTTTCGAGAACTTTAGAAACCTCAGCATAATCCAGCCCTTGAACATCTATCAAAACAACCACCATGCGAAAATCTGTAGAGAGTTGATCAAGACAGCGCTGAATTGCTCCCGCCAATTCTCTTTGCTGTAATCTCTCTTCTGGAGAATCTCCAGGATCGACCATCCAGGTCGGAGATTCAATTTCTTCGCCATCTTCATTCTGCGGTTCAAGTGGTGCAATTGGTTTACGTTTGCGTCGACGTAATTCATCGTAGCAAGCGTTAGTAACAATTCGCAAAAGCCAGCTTTTGAATGATCCCCCACGATACGTGTGCAACTTTCGGAACGCAGATATAAAGGCTTCCTGGGTAGCATCTTCTGCCGCGCCTGGTTCGCCAATCACTCGATAGGCCTGGTTATAGAGCATATCCTGATAAGCCAGCACCAACCGGTTGAAGGCATCCAAATCGCCTTGAAGAGATTGTTGTATTAGAACAGCATCATCCATAATTTATCTTCTCTGCAGGTCCGGAAGTTACACAACATCTTTTCGTTTTTGGAAGATCAACATGATGAAGAGATATCCGCCCATTATTATTCCCAAAGCTATCCAGCGGGTGACGATGAATCCGTCAAAGACATATCCATAATCATCGTACATGGCACCAAGAAGGGATTCAGCGCTGTTTATCGCCTTCTCTCGATTTTTGACCCAATCGGCGCGATCATCTCCATATTCCTGCATTGCTTCGGTGTATTCATCAGCCTGCTCTTGGCGCAAATCGGCATACACATCACCCTGAACATCCATAAGATCGGCGTATTCTTGACCCTGATCCTGGCTATCTAAACGGTATTGTTCGAATTGATCCATGATGGCATCTTGTTGTTCCCGGCCTTGGGCTCGTTGGTCTTCCATAAAGGCATCCATATTACGAGGATCAGCCGGAGTTGGCAGTGGCGTAGGCGAGGCAAACGGCGTTGGTGTAAAGATCGGTGTCAACGAAGGTAAGGCAGTTGGGTAAGCATAAGCTGTCGGCTGAGGCGGTTCCTCTGGCTCCAGCATAGCGAGCTTTTCTTTCGCGATATCATCATAGAAATCAGGGGATAAGATGCCAGGGAAATCTGCACAATCGCTAAAAATACTCTCCCCCATACACGCGCAATCTTCCTTCAATACGTCAGGCAGATACTGCCTGTCGCTCTTTGGAAACGCCAGGCAGTGATCTTCCATGATCTTATCGCCTATATGCGTAGATTTGATGAAACCTTCATAAACCCAACGCGATGGCATAATTGCACTGATAGATTTTCCACCAGGGATGGCATCGATAGGCAAAAGGGCACCAGAAAAAATAAACTGGGGTACAAGAACAGTGATCAACAAGATCATAGATGTGTTCTGGTTAGGGGCAATGGCTGATACCATCAGGCCAATCAGGTATCCTGATAGACTCCCTAAAAATAATGTGATATAGAAGGCGATATAGTCTTGAGTACTCGGGATGATCGGCTTTACAAAAAGAATGCGAAAAACCATCAGCACCCCCGCCTGATAAATTGCCAACACAACGCCTACCCATACTTTCGACATCAGATATGGGAAAATGCGCAAGTTGACCGCTCGCTCACGTTTATAGATATCTGCCTCTTTGACAATTTCTCGGACACTACATAATGATCCGGCCAGTAAGGCTACAATCGCTAACATATACCATTGGGACAAAACCAATTCCATATCTCCATTTACTGGATCGAAAAGTTCGGTTCCCCAAATGAAATCCATCAAGCCCAAGATAGGTGCTAACGCCAACATTATCACTAACGATACCTTATCCTGTGTAATGATTTTGAGATTACGAGAAGAAAGAATCAAGAATTGCCGCAATGATGAGAGGCGTCGTTTCGCAGTCTGGATACGACCAGATTGTTGCGCTGCAATGCCTTGTGTGCCAGCCTGAGAGCTATCCCATCCCATGAGATTTGCATAGATATGCGACTGTAGATAACGCTCTCGCCATTCTTCAGGGGCACCACGCGAATCATCATTCAAGATTCGGTAAATATCATCAAACTCCATATCTTTTTCACGTCGCTCTCGATCAGTACGATAATGGTCGAAATATTCCAATGCATCTTCCGGCGCACCATAGAAGGCCATGTTGCCGCCCCGCGCCAAGAAGATAGCTTTATCACACACCATCACATTCTTTGTCGCGTGCGTGATCAAGATGATTGTGCGTCCCTGATCCGCCAATCGGCGCATCAATTTCATCATGTCGTATTCAGTACCAGGGTCTAAACCGCTGGTGGGTTCATCTAAGAAGAATAGGCGCGGTTTGGTCAGCAGTTCAACACCAATCGAAACTCGTTTGAGCTGTCCGCCCGAGAGGCGCGAAATGGGGATATCCTTTCTCTCCGTCAGATCGAGATCCCTCAGTACATCTACAACAACAGCTTGGCGCTCCTGAGAAGTTGTATCTGGGGGCATCCGCAATTGGGCAACATAATCCAATGCCATTTCCGGTGTCAGTTCGGCATGGACGATATCCTTTTGAGGCACATAACCAATATCATCTCGGAACATATCATAGTGATCGTACAGATTGATCCCATTGACCAGAACTTGCCCATGGCTGGCAGGCCAATACCCATTGATGGCATTCATGAAAGTAGATTTCCCCGCGCCGCTCATACCCACCAGGGCAACAAACTCATTCGGATCCATAGTCAGGCTGATATCTTTGAGTAAATTCAAGCCACCGGATACAACCTGGTTGATATTCTTGGCATCAATGCGAATGCCTTCTTCGATTTGTCCTTGAAGTTGCTGGCCTGAGAGTACGAAAACATACGGCCCAATACGTATCTGGTCCCAATCTTTCAGGTATGCTTCGCGCTCGATCTTCTGCTCATTGACATAGATACCATTTGAACTGCGCAGATCTTTGATCACAAAGCGTTTACCCATCTTCTCGAGTATGGCGTGATAGCGACTCACCAATGGTTGATTTAACACCACCTGATTATCTGAGGCACGCCCGAGGGTCACTTTTTCATGCCCTTCCAGGTTCATGGTGCGTACCGCAGTTTGGACGGTGGGCAATTCTGCATCCAACATCGTCTTTGGTTCACCCGCCTGCGCACCAGCGCCCATATCTCGCAGAGAGACCGCATCACCAGGCATCACCATCGTCCCACTGGCGGAATGCATCACCCCCACAATATCAGGCGCCTCTACATATAATGTATGAAGTCCAATTTCAATGAATTGACCAATTTTCACGGGCAATTTCTGGTGAGGCACCAAAGGCATATTGTCGAGAAGTGTGCCATTAGTAGAGCCCTGGTCGCTAAGCAGAATTTTATTTTGACCTAAGGTGATCACTGCATGATGACGCGAGGTTTCCTCATCATCAAAAACCAAGTCGTTATCTTCACCGCGGCCTATGGATGTATCGCCATCTGGGAGAACTAAGGTCTGCCACTCTCCGCTGGCGAAGCGGTATCGTAGGTGAAAAATCTCTCGTTTCTGTGGGGCCTGATCTTCAACTGCTCTTGGGGCTTGATAACCGGGCACCTGTATTATCAGTAGGAATCCACCAATTTCAAAATTTTTCCCGGCAGAAAGTGTAGCAGGCACATTCGGCACTAACGGTTGACCATCTACAAATGTGCCGTTGCTTGAGCCCAGATCGGTCAAGATGATTTCATCCCCAACCTGGCTGAGACGAGCGTGCCTGCGGGAGATCTCTTGATGCTCTAGCGTCAAATCACAATCCGCCCCTCGTCCTATCACGATATCATTTTTCAACAGTTGGTACTCACCCCACTCTCCGTCTCCTAATCGATAACGCAGCACATACTCAGATGCCATAATCTCGCCTCCATGAATTCAATTCGCAAACTCTGTCCTCACTATATCAAACATCCCCTTACCAGGCAATAGCACTAGCCGCCTAGGTTGCCTAAACCATTGCTTATTCATTTGTTGACGATTACAATCAGCCAGATATTCTCAAATCATGAAAAACCGACTACTCATCCCCATCATTGTTTTCATATTGATTCTTTGTCTGGCGCTCACTATTGTAGGGATTGCCTCTGTTGTTCGATTTATTAATCAGAACCCGCTTGGGGAGCTAGAACCTCCACGGGAAACAGCCACCCTGCCAAGCCTTAGTTCACCTGTCAAAGCCACTGACGAGGGGACGGTTGATCCTGAAATTCCCCAGGCAAATACTATTCCCGAAGCATCTCCAGATGCGATCAACCCGGGGATCATGTCACAAATGGAAACCATTCAAGAGCAGATCATACATATGCGCGGCCTGGATCCTCAGGGTGAATTCAGCCGAGAAATTCAATCCACAGAAGAACTGCGCCAGGATCTTGTTGAAGCCTTCGATGAAGAAATGAACGAGTACGAAAGCTGGGAATACACCCTGACACTTTCCATTTTTGGGCTTTTAGATGAAAGTTTCGACATCTACAGTTTTCATGTAGATTTGCTTACTGAACAGATCGCCGGGTATTACGATCAGGAAACCAAAGAAATGGTGCTGGTCGCTGGCGGGGAGTTTGGCGGTCCAGAACGCATGACTTATGCACACGAATATATTCATGCCTTACAAGATCAAAATTTCGACATCAAAGAGGGGTTGGATTACAACGACGAATCTTGCGAAGAAAATTCAGAGCGCTGCGCGGCCATCGAAGCGCTGCTCGAAGGTGATGCATCCCTAAGTGAGGCCCAATGGTTCATGCATTACGCTACCGAGCAGGACTACGAAGATTTGATGGCCTTTTACGGCGACATGGAAATGCCAGTCATGGATCAGGCGCCAGCATTTTTGGGGCAGGATTTGCTTTTCCCTTATCAATATGGATATGATTTCGTGCAATATTTATTCGACCGAGGGGGGTGGGAAACAGTAAATCAGGCATACCAAAATGCACCGGTTTCGACAGAACAAATTCTGCATCCCGAACGTTATCCTGAAGATATTCCCTCATTAGTAAACATCCCCGACCTATTACCCATTCTCGGTGATGGCTGGGAACTCATCGACCAAGATGTGATTGGCGAGTGGTATACGTACTTAATTCTAGGTTTTGGCTTAGATGAGAACGCGCGCCTTGATAGAAGCAACGCGGCCCAAGCCGCCGATGGCTGGGAAGGGGACGTCTACGCAGTTTATTACCAAGAACAAAGCGAAAATGCGGTGATGATTTACAAAGCTTTATGGCAATCCGATGCCGAAGCGAAAGATTTTGCTACAGCTTTTCGAGAATATGCTACCGGGCGTTTTGGGAATCCAATTGACGAACAAGAACTAATCCTATGGCAGGCTGTAGATGGATTTCATGCTTTCTACCAAGAAAACTCGTTTACAACATGGATATTTGCCTCAGAGCAGACATTGGTTGAAGGCATTTGGAAAACTTTAAAATGAACCAGGAGGAGAAATGACAGAGAAGTCATTCCAAGATTATTACCCCGATCAATGGAGTCACTGCTACGGTTGTGGACGGCTCAACGAGCATGGGCACCAAATCAAGAGCTACTGGGATGAAGAGACCGGAGAGACAACAGCTACTTTCCATCCTAAGGATCATCACATCGCAATCCCTGGATATGTCTACGGAGGTTTGATCGCTTCACTGATCGATTGTCATGGTACAGGTTCAGCGGCGGCAGCCGCCCACCAGGCCGCGGGCCATGATCTCGAAGGAACCAAGCCGCTTTTTCGCTTCGTTACCGCATCCTTGCATGTTGATTATGTGAAACCCACCCCTCTTGGCCCTCCTTTGGATTTACGCGGGACGATCAAAGAAGTCAAAGGGCGCAAAGTTGTTGTCGAGATTACTCTTTCAGTTGAGGGAGAAATCACCGCCCGTGGGGAAGTGATTGCAGTGCAGGTTCCAGATCATTGGAGCCCCATCGATGGAGAGAAGGAATAATATGGCCTTAGATAAATTGCGCATTAGCGCTTTATGTTTCGATGTCGATGGCACCTTGAGTGACACCGATGATCAATTCGTCGAGAAGCTAACCAAACTGCTTTCCCCTGTTCGTTTCATCTTTCCATCCAGAGATCCAAAACCATTTGTACGAAAATTTGTCATGAAAACTGAAAGCCCCGGGAATTTCGTCTTTGGCATTCCTGACCGATTAGGCTTAGACGATGAAATTTCTGCTTTGGGAGATTCGATTTATCGTTTGGGGTTGGGTAAAGAACCCAAGCCTTTCAAACTGGTCCCAGGGGTTAGGGAAATGCTCACTCAGCTATTTGATCATTACCCTATGGCAGTGGTCAGTGCTCGCGGAGGACGCAGCACAGGCTGGTTCTTAGATCAGTTTGAACTGAAGCCCTTCTTCAAATGCATCACCACCGCCCAAACATGTGAACATACAAAGCCCTATCCTGACCCTATTGAGTGGGCTGCGAAACAAATGGGGGTTTCCCCTGAAGATTGTCTCATGATCGGCGATACTACGGTCGATATCCTGGCGGCCAAAGCTGCTGGAGCTCAATCCATCGGCGTTTTGTGCGGTTTTGGTGAAAGAGATGAACTCACTGAGGCAGGCGCCGACCTGATCTTAGAGGAAACTTCTCACCTAACACGCATCTTGATCTAATGGATCAAGTATCCCAACCGAAGGAAAGATGCCCAGACAGGTGGGGGTATGGATGGGATGCACACCCACTGATTAGGGGTATAATCGACAAATCGATTGTGCTACAATTAGCCAATTAGAACTATTGTACTCATCAGAATTGTGCAATATAATTAATATACTGTGAATAGAAATCTTCGTTGGTTGACGGTTCTCATAACAATCATTGTAATGACTGGGTTACTTGTAGGGTATGCACAAGCTCAGTCATCCGATGAAAACACCCGTTTTTTCCCTGAAACCGGGCACACAGTATCTGGCGCATTCCTCGAAAAATATAACAGCATCCTTAATGGGGAAGAGATATATGGCTATCCAATCACGGATGCCTTTGAAGATGACCGCATTGGATATCTGGTTCAGTATTTTGAGAAAGCACGCTTCGAACTGCATCCTGAAAATTCCATTGAACTCCAAGTTCAACTTACTCCATTAGGAGACTTCTTATATCAGCAAGGGGAACTAGCGCCCAATCTATTCGAAATTTCTTCTTGTAAATTGCATCCAGAAACGGGATTTGAAGTCTGCTACGATTTCTTAGATTTCTTCGAAGCCAATGGCGGGATTATTCAATTTGGGTATCCCATCTCTGGGATTGAAATCCATGATGGATGGTTCTCACAATATTTCCAACGCGTCCGTTTAGAATGGCACCCCGAACATCCTCAAGGGGAAAAAATTACTGTTGCTGATCTTGGGATCGATTATTTCAATTTTCAGGGTGAAAACACACGCCACCTTCAACCAAACCAGGGTATCAGCGTCCCCATTCAAGATGTTTCTCGTTTACAGGTACATGCTTTTGTAAGCAAACCGATTCTCTCCGTTTCCGAAGCCACTCAAACCCTTTACATTATCGTTTACGACCAGAATTACAAAGCCGCTGAGAATGTGTTTTTAAATTATATGATTACACTTCCATCTGGTGGGACTATCGAAGGAAGGATGACTACTCAAACAGATCGAAACGGTCTGAGTTACGAACCTATTCGAATGAGCGGTTTATCAATAGGAACGGCTGAAATAACTGTGACCGCAACGGTTGGAACGATCCAACAACAAACTCAAACATCCTTCCAAATTTGGTAAATATTCCCCCACTTACATAAAAAGGAGGCCCGCTGAAAACTGCGGCCTCCTTTTTCTTTTCTCAGATGAGCTTTTTTCTTTAGAGAGATTCCAATAATTTCTGGTATTTTTCTTTATCATCAGGATCTAATTGAATAATTCGTTGGATCATTTCAGACCCACCAGCCTTATCATCCGCATCTAGAAGAAGTTCACCTGCAGTATCGAATGACTTTACTGCTTTAGGGATATCTGCCATCAATTCATGTTGTACGGCCAGACGATAATGAATCATTGCTTGACCAGGTTGTTCCTGAAGGAGATCATTTAGAAAATCGACGATATCACCTTTGTTACCAACTTTGTTCATATGGGCAATATATTGATCCATTGCCACCAGAGCTTGTTCTTGCTCCCCAAGGTTGTAAAATAATCCAACCAAACTACGATAGGCTTCACGATCATCGGGTCGCAATGCACATATTTGCTTATACAGATCTATAGCCTGGCGCCAATTCAAACTTTGAGTTTCAATATCTGCTAGACGATGTAAAATGCGAATCTGCCACTTGACTGGGGCTTCAGATTGCTGTGCAAGTTGCATAGCCTTCGTATATTGTTCGCGCGCATTCCCTAACTCGGCCATACTGTAATGCACCTCGGCCAGTTTGAGATATTCCTCTATCGCTTCATCAATTTGTCCAAAGGATACCAAATGGTTTACAAGCTGTATCCTTGAAGGCAAATCCATAGGAACCATTTCTATAACTCGCCGCAACATATTTACCGCCCGACGAGATTCCCCCCGCATACTATATGCCCGTGCAACAACCCTAAATTTCTCGGAAGCTTCAGTTAGACGATCCTTAGAGACCAGTAAATCTCCAAGGACAATGTGCAACGGCAAATAAGTTGGTGCAAAGTGGAGAGCAAACAAAATTTCCTCGAGGGCAGCCCCCAAGTGTCCTGCTCGGGCAAGGCTGCGGACTGTGCTCATGGCTACAACAACCCCACTACTACTTGATTCGATCAGAACCTCAGCCAGAGGCGTTGGCAATGTGCCATTATCCTGATCGCCCAATTCGCGTCGCGCGTTTTTGATGTGAGTGCGCCAGTTCGGCCTGATCAACAATTCCGCGATATTCTCACATAATTGCTTCTGACGATCTTCGTCCTTATCACGAGAAAGTGATTCAATGAGGGGATCATACAATTCGCGCAGCTCATCAGCATGTTCTGGCGAAACTACCTGTGCATCTGCAGATCTTAACGCCTCTAAATATCGTTCGGCACCTTTATTAAATTTTCCTCGTCGGAACCAAATATCCCCTAAAATCAACCGCGCACCCAATGCAAAATCGGCATGAGACATTGCTCGCTGCAAATTTCTTACCGCGCTTTCTTGCCGCTCCATGCCAGCCTGAATCTGACCTAGGCTGAAATAAGCTGCTGGGGAATCCAAGCCCGCATTAACTGCCCCCTTTAATTCTTCGACCGCCTGATCAATATTCCCCTGGGATAACAATTCGACCGCCAACCCCAAGTGGAGCATGATCTTGGAGCGATCGGCATTTTTAGCAAATGCCGGGCCAGCGCCATCCATGATCGCCTGTAGCCCGCGTCCTGGTGTGGGCGATGAAGATTTTTCTTCGCTTGATTGCTCAAAAAATAAACGTGCCAATGTAGCTAACGCTTCCTTTTGAGCCTCTTCAATCGGATCTGAAGTATCCTCTTCAATAACTTCCTTTGGAACTTTCAACTGAGGTGCTTTCCCTATCAGAGATTCATCGAGGGGTCCAGTTCCTCCTCTGGGACGGGCAGGTTTGGGCAATAATGTTCCTCCCCGAAGCATGGCCAACGCTTGTTGCGCTTCACTATTTCCCTGATCAATCTGCAATGCTCTGTTTACTGCATCATATGCCTGTTCCTGTTGGCCAGAATGCTGCAAAAGACTGGCAATATGAATATATTCTCGCACAGCTTGAGACTTGCGCCCCAAACGCTCATATACTACTGCCAGACGAGAATGGGCGTGCAAGCTTTCAGTATTCATCACTATCGAACGAGACCAATTCTCAATTGCTTTATCGGGGTTTTTCTCTTTCAAATAGAGTTCAGCAGCTCTATCAGACAATTGTGACGCCTTTTTCGCTTTGCCCATGCTCACATATAGCGTGGCCGCTTTTTCTAATGGCACAGGATCAGCCGGAGCCACTTCAGTAGCTCGAAGATAGTATTTGAGTGATTTTTCGAATTCCTGCAAATTCAGGAATGCCAAAGCCAAATTTGATAATGCCTTGGGGTCATCTGGGCTTTCATCTAATGCCTGGCCATAGAAAGCGGCTGCCCGACTCCAATCTTGATCCCAGGCGGCTGTATGTCCCTGATTCATCGCTTGCTGATAACGCTGCTCTTGACTCATATCAATTCTCGCTACATTAATTCAAAGGTTGCAAAATGCCCCAATTATCTCCATTGCGGACATCTGTGTGAAGCGGAATATCTAATGTAAATGCAGCTTCCATTACTTCAGATACGACTGCGGCCGCCGCATTGATTTCATCTATAGGACATTCTAGCACCAATTCATCATGTACTTGCAGTAACATTTTTATGGAAAGCTCTGCTTCTTTCAATGCATCTGGCATTCGCAGCATCGCAATCTTCATAATATCCGCTGCAGTGCCTTGTATTGGTGCATTGATCGCCTCCCGTTCTTCACGGTTGCGAATTTGCATATTCTGAGGATTCTTCAACCCTGGGAAATAGCGTCGTCTTCCTAAAAGAGTTTCCACATACCCTTGATCGGCCGCCAATTCCCGAATGCCATCCAAGTATTGTTTTACGCCAGGAAATTTTCTAAAATAAGCGCTGACAAAATCTTCAGCCTCTGCCAATGTCAAATCGGTAGTGCGGGTCAGCCCGAAGGGACTCATGCCATAGATCAAGCCAAAATTGATCGCCTTAGCATGTCGGCGTTGGGTGCTATTTACTGCGTCCAGAGGCAGATCATAAACAGCTGAGGCTGTTGTGGCGTGAATATCTTGTCCGCTATTGAAGGCAGCCAACATGGCTTCGTCTTGAGCCATATGAGCAGCTATGCGCAGCTCAACTTGCGAATAATCGACAGCCAACAATTGATGACCAGGACTGGCAATAAAGGCTTCACGCACGCGGCGGCCTAGTTCCGTGCGGATGGGGATATTCTGTAAATTGGGATCGGATGATGCAATTCTCCCTGTGCGTGAGCCAGATTGATTATATGAAGTATGCACACGTCCTGTCACTGGGTTGACTTGCTGAGGCAACGCGTCTACGTAAGTCGATTTTAGCTTGGCAAGTTCACGATACTCTAAAATCAAGTCCACAACGGGGTTCTTTTTGCGCAAGTTTTCTAACACGCCAGCAGCCGTTGAATAATAACCGCTGGCTGTCTTGCGTGAGCCATCCGGGGGCGCGATGCCAAGTTTGTCAAATAAAGCTTCCGAAAGCTGCTTTGGAGAATTCAAATTGAAAGATTCCCCGACAGCTTGATAAACCTGGTTTTTGATCTCAACGAGGCGGGTTTCAAGCTCGATTGACATGTGCTTCAAAAATTCGACGTCCAGGCCAATGCCAGTCATTTCCATCTCAGCCAGCACATTGATCAACGGCATCTCCATCTCATCAAATAGAGACATCGCCTGTGCTTCTTCGAGCTCTAATTTCAACTGCGGTATTAATCGCAGCACAACCACTGCGTCGTCAGCAGCATAGAGAGCAACATTGGCAATGGGCACTTGTGCCATGCTGATCTGCTTCTTCCCCTTACCGATAAGTTCCTCGATCTCCTTCATTTGGTGACCTAGACGCACCCATGAGAGGTTCTTGAGTCCAAGATTGCGCGAATCGGGGTTGATCAGCCATTCAGCGAGCATGCTGTCGAAACTCAATGGGCAAGCCTTCAATCCATTACGTGCCAGCATCACAAAATCATATTTCAAGTTATGGCCCGCCTTGGGAATATCTGGATTGGTGAACGGACCGCGCAGCGCTTCAATCACCATAGCAAGAGGAAGCTGTTCGCCTTCTTGATGACCAACTGGGATGTAATATCCTGCTTCTTCGTTTACAGCCAGCGAGATCCCTACCAGATCAGCTTGCATCTTATCTGTAGAGGTTGTTTCGGTATCGAAAGCGATCATAGATGCACTTTCTAAGGCTTTAACCAGTGAGTCCAAACTCTCGGGCGTATTGACAATATGCACCTGAATATGCGGTTCTTTAGGAATAGGCTCTTTCGTACCCCTGGATGCATCCCCAAAAAGCTGCATCTGTTGTCCGGCTCGAGGTGTGGATTTGCCGTATTGTTCTTCCAGAGCTTCCACGCGTTTGAGCAGAGAGCGAAATTCCAGCTCACGGAAGGCCTCGTGCACCGCGGGAGGGTTGAAATTATCCGGGCGGGCTTTATCCAAATCCAGGTCGATTTCTAAATCCGTGACGATGGCAGCCAATTTCTGGCTAAGATAGGCTTTTTCATGCCCCTCTTCCAACTTCTTTTTTAATCCGGCGCTAAGTTCATCCAGATGCTCGTAAACGCCATCTAGGGTTTCGTATTCATTGAGCAATTTTGAGGCTGTTTTCTTCCCAACACCGGCCACCCCAGGAATATTATCTGACGAATCACCCATGAGGGCTTTGTAATCAACAACCTGATCCGGCCGAACCCCCAGGCTTTCGACTACATCCGCAGCGAGATAATCTTTCGCATCCGCCAGAGATCGTCCGGGGAGATTCACAATCACTCGCTCGTCCACCAATTGCAAAAGATCGCGATCGCCCGTAAATATCTTTACCCCCAGGCCATCTGCTACCGCTTTCTTGGCAACACTCCCCAGGACGTCATCAGCCTCATAACCAATCTCTTCCAGACGCGGGATATTGAAAGCATCGATCAGCTTGCGAATACGTTCTATTTGCGAACGCAATTCATCGGGCATTTTTTCGCGCGTAGCCTTATAATCTGGGTAAATATCATCGCGAAAGGTTTTTCCTGTGTCGAAAACAACAGCCAAATAATCAGGGTTTTCTTGCTCCAAGATGCGCAGCAACACGCTGATGAAGCCATAAACACCCGCGGTTGGTTCTCCAGAACTGGTAATCCACCGCCCAGTCGGCTGACCCTTAGTCAGGGCAAAGTAGGAACGATACGCAAGCGCGTGACCATCGATAAGATATAAGATAGGTGGCATTGGTGAATTGTAAGAAGATGGAGTTGATAAGTTTTATTGAGCCCCTTGGTGGGTTCGAACACTACCAATGAACTCTTGTACCATCTGGCGTGAGAAGGGATCACGCCCATTGACAATCAGATACCCAGAAGTCCAGAATTCTCCCGAAGGATTTTCACGCGCCAAGCGGGGGAACTCTGAAAAAACATATTGGGATGTTTCTTCACGAATATTGTGAACCATCATACCCGGTGAAGAATTCGGGGGGACAACCGCAATCCAATGCAAATAATCCGGGCGAATGGCCAGATGCTCTAAACGCCATCCGAAAGCCAGGCTGAGCTGCGTCACCCACTGGGTCAGAAATGTGGCTAGATCACCCACAAGATGATGTTGAGGTAGGCGCGGCACCAACACACAAGCATACGTCAGATTGTGTAGTGTTGATGTATCCGGTTCCAACGTTCCCGGTTTGAGCACTACAACTGGCTCTTCGACTTCGGTAGGAACTTTTTCTTTCTCTAAAGTTTCTGTTTCATTAATCAGAGTCGGTCGAGTTTCAGCCAAAGATAAATCTAACACAGCTTCAAGCTCTTCTACAGAAGGAAGGGGAATTCCAGAATCAACCTCAGTGGTGGGCGACGCGACCGAAGCGTGAATACTGTCTCCAACGGGCTCTGCCTGAGGGGGAATTTCCAATTCGTCCACTTCAATTGTATCGGGCTGGGGAATATCCATAGAAGCCAGCAGATCTTCAAAGAAGGCCTGTCTTCCCTCGGCTACATCCTGATCGGGTCGCCAATCTGTTGGGATGGGTGGAAGGTCTTCTTCGGCGTAGTCCGCTATAGGCAGCACCTCTTCGGAGACAGTTTCCTGTTGAGGGACAGAATCAAGCTTCCGGGCGGCTGTATCATCCACTGGGGGGCTGGATAGTTTTCGAGCCAGGTTCCCAGCATGCGTGCGCATTTCTGTGAAAGGCATTTCCGTCTCAAAGGCCAGCGCCAAAACATAATCTCCGCCCAAACTTGTTGCATACATCATAAATTCGCTATTAGTTGCATCCAACCTGATAAAGCGGGCAAGATCGCTGCCGCCGTCATGAGCCCAATAATGTCCAACAGCACGGGCCAATTCTTCTGCGGCTGGTTGGGGGAGCTGGCCTGCATAGGCCCATAGCTGGCTGCCGCGGGTGATCAGGGCTGCCTGGGCGGCAGATTCTAAAGAAAGTCTGGTTAGATGCTGCGCAACACGGTTGACATCCTGCAGCCACTCGGGCGCAGGTTGAGGAGAAGTTTTTCTCTTGGGTACGACAGAGGGGAAGGGCAGCCGTTCTGGTTCCGAAGCTGCACTACTGCCAACTTCAGGATCACCTGCGATATCCGCCAAGGTTTCGACGAGATTTGGCAAATAGAAAGGCATCGAAAGCCAGGCATCAACAACCGACCGGTCTTGGGATGAAGGTTGGTCATCAGCACTGGCTGGCATGGCGACAATGCGTATTTTTGCGGAGATATCACGCAACTCAGCAACCAACCCTCTAGGGTCTGGCACAGCACCAAAATCAATAATGGCTATTGAAAATTGTTCCCCCTTGGCGCGTACCAAGGCCTGCTCGCTATCGTCAGCTAATTCGGCGCGATAACGGCCAGTTTCTCGCAGCGCCTGCCGCATTAATTCGCCCAAACTGCGAATATTTGTGGTAATTAAGACCTTTACAGGCATGTTTAGAGTATATCACAAAAGGCATATCGCCAATCTTTACAGACTCTTAAGGTTGTGGATTTCTTCCCCTATGAGAGTGAAGGCATCAACTCCTTCAGAGCACGATATCCGATCACTTGAATCCCGCTTTTTTGAATATAAACGCGCAAATTATCACTTGTGAATGCCTGGGTATCTGCCACGCGCGAAGGCCAATCGGGGGTCATGGCACGCAACTCCCGTGAATCAAGCGCTGGATGAATAACATAATGCGTAACACCAGGCTTTAGATCTTCGAAGGATTGTTTGACATGGGCATTATGCTGCTTCAATGTTGCATCCTGATCTAAGGCTAAGCCAACAAAATGATCTAAAAGAGGAACACCCATTTCCTCTGTTTGGGCAATCATCAGAGCAGCCAGTTTGGCGGTGTCTGGCTCCAAGCCATAATCTTGCCAATCACCTTCATCTCTGCGAAGTAACATGGGGGGCAAAGCGTATTGTACAGCCAACTGCAAAAAACCCGGCATGAAATTAGGATGCTCCAAGGAGCCTAAGTGCATATCTACATGGGTGGGTTCAACGCCTAGCGAGATAGCTCTTTCAACTTGAGCGCGCAATTCAAATAGAACTGCTTCAGGGTCGCCATGCTCCAAGGCTTCACCAAATGAACGGTAGAAACACCCTTCGAAATCGATCATTCCCGAGCCAACATCACGAGTGGATATTGGTCCCCAACGATAGGATTCCCACTCGCTGGTCAGTGTAAGGTGCACACCCATATCCATCTCATAATTTTCCCGACAAATGGCAGCCACTTCATAAAACCATGGGCAGGGAACCATCGCCGCACCAGATGAAATGAGTCCAAAATCCCACAGTTCTTCAAAGGCAACTACACTTGCATGGCTCATGCCAATATCTGAGGCATGAAGGATAACGACTCGGTCGTCCTTAGAAAAACCAAGTTTTTTCAATACTGGATTGGGATGCACTTTTACTCCTTGTAATATTTCCTTTCACCAAAATATATTTGTTATTGCATCTTCAACTCATGAGCAATACTATAAGGGAAAGCATGTTTTCTAACATATTCTGGCAGCCCACGCAGAGCCAATCCCACTGCATCTTCGGGAACAGAATCTTGGGGTATATGACATAATTTTAGCGCACGCTCTAAATGTTCAGTATATTGATCTTGAAATTCAGCCATAAGCAAAATTCCAGTCCCGACTAAATGAGCATGCGGAATCCGTTTTTTGCCAAGGTAATTTTCCAGAGCATAGGCGAAATAATGTTCGCTGCCTTCCAATGGTCGGGTGTGATCGATCTGGTTGCAGAGTTGTACCCCCAGAGCCAAACAATCCAGTAATTGCTTCAGTCCCTCGGCATCGCCTGCGCCTGCCGCTTCAGCACATTCTAGTGCGCCATCTAAGATTGCTTGTGCGGCATCTGCAACCCAAGGAATAAGCTCCATGCCTTCAGGATTCTGCCCCTCTTCTGCAGCCAGTTCCCAATCCCACAATGCAGTGGCAATGGATACTAGATCACAAATTCCTGCGGCGCGCAGATCTTCGGGCGCAACCGCTAATACATCTACATCGATGATCAAGCGTTCCGGCGGTTTGGTTTCCAGATGAGTGACTGATCCTTGATCTCTTGCGCTGGAAGTATAGGTCAGGAAAGAATCAGCAGAGAGGGCCGTTGGGAGACAGGTGAGTTCAAGACCAGTGTGATGAGCGATATATTTTGCTGCATCAACTTCTATTTCCCCACCAACGGCATAAATTGCTAATTCAGCGTCATTCAGGTTTGATTGTTGAAGATCCATGGTGAGGTTAGCCCACTGCTGAACAATTGGATCAACAGCATCGGCGCGCCAAACAATATTCAAATGATCTAAATCGTCTTTGACTGCATTCCAATCTTCCAGCGTCGTCACCAAAGCCACCGGGCGCTCTTCTTCTAGTTCATCGAAAGGGATTAAATCGATTACAGGGAGATTCCAGATACGCATCATTCACTCATCAAAAGATATCAATTACGCATCATCCTTATGCATATGATCTGCTGTAATATGGTAGACCTCTTCAGGATCACATTCACAGGGATCAACATGGACAATCACGTCTACCATAGCAGGAAACTCATGGAAGATGGCATGACGTACTTTTTCCGCAATTCGGTGGCTTGTTAATGTGGAAATCTGGCAATCCACAACGATGTGCAATTCAGCGCGTTGGCGATGGCCTACCCAGCGTACGGCCGTAGCGTGAGTATCGTGAACGCCTTCAACCGAATTGGCTGCTTCTACAATTCGCTCAGTTATGGATGGATCAACTGCGTCCATGATTCGGTACCACATATCGCGAGCGGTATTGAAAACGATCACCATAATAGCGATCCCAATTAAGACGCCGATGATCGGATCAAGCAAAGGGAAACCAAGCCAAACTCCAATTGCCCCAGCTAAAACCGCCAGAGATGTAAAACCGTCTGTGCGGGCATGATAACCATCAGCAACCAGAGCCGCCGAGCCTATCTGCGTTCCAATGCGAATGCGGAAAACTGCTACCATTTCATTACCAATGAAACCAGTGATAGCCGCCGCGGCCACCCACCCCAAACTTGAAATTGGTTCGGGGTTGATAATTCGTTCAATGGCGTGGCGGATCGCCTCGAAGGCGCTATAGGCAATCATCAGAACAATAATCACCCCAGCAATATCCTCAGCACGGCCATAGCCATATGTATAACGCTTATTACTCACTCTACGCGACAGCCAAAATGCCAGCCCTAGAGGTATAGCTGTGAGTGCATCCGAAAAATTATGAATGGTATCGGCCAATAAGGCCACACTTCCACTGATGGTAACAACCACGACTTGAAAGATAGCTGTCACCATCAAGCCAGAGAAGGAAACCTTCAAAGCCCACATACCGCGGTCTGTGGCTAATGCTGCATCAAGAGCAGCTTCCTGATGACCATGGGAGTGGGGTGTGAATTGATGTTTGATCCAACCTATAATTCCACTTCCATGTATCTGATCATGGTCATGATCGTGTTCATAATCATGGGGATGATTATGAGAATGCTTATTTTCTACCATGAAACTCCATTTCACTTGATCAAATACTCAAAATGAATATCTTCCGGTTCCAGTGTAAATAACTCTTCGTTGACATCTTCTGTAACCTCACAGCCTCTCCGCAAATAGAAATTGACCGTATTCTCCGAGGGTGTCGCAGAAACATATAGTTTATTCGCCCCAAACTTTCTTGCTACTTCCTCAGCTTTTTCGAATAACTTTACCCCCAAGCCTTGCTTTCTATATGAGTGGCTGACATGCAAAAACTTCAATTGCAGTTGATTATTTTTCTTTCCGATGAATTTATTATCCAACACGGCCGCCCCAACCAAAACATCACTATCAAACGCACCAAAGAAAATTCCGCCGCGGTCAAAGGATTCTATCAGAATGGGTGTGTAAATCTTGGATTCATCCGGGGGCCATCCCCCCATATGATAGTATTCTTCTTCCAATACCAATTCTCCATCGCAGAAATAATAAATACCTTCAATAATCTCTCTACGGTCGATCTCCCAAATACGCTCAATCTCATCTCTAATAAGCTGGCGAATCACAATACCCATAGATGTCTCCCAATGACACAACAAGTTACAGAGAGATTATTGTAATCTCAAGTTATCTATTCGAAAACTGATGATTGTCATCCCCCCTTCTTTAGAGTCTGATCTGTTATTTGGCTTACTTCACCAATGTGTGCGCTAACTCTAGGAACTCTTGCCATTCCTCGTCAAAGAAATGCACGGTGACATTGTTTAGCTCCAGATGGTAAGTCGTTTCCCCATCGGGTTCTTCCGCCATCCAGGCAGCGTTATTTTGCGTTTCTGCTAAAGTTGTTGTTTTTGGTTCAGGAATATCGTTTGTCATTTTTCTTTCCTCTTCAACTGAGACCCTAAAGGTCTCTCCTAATTAATCAAGTTGCAATTGAAATCACATTCAGACCTTTAGGGTCTAACACTTAAGGTAATACATACCATGGATTTACAAAACCGCCGTTTAAGCGTACTTCAAAGTGAAGGTGGGGTCCGGTGGAATTTCCAGAGCTGCCACCCAGCCCAATCAACTGACCTTGCCGCACGCTCTGCCCACAAGCCACGCTGACACCACTGAGGTGACCGTACAACGTCTGATAACCATTGCCATGATCGATGGCGACCGTATAACCATAGCCACCCGACGACCAACCCGCGAACATGATCACACCAGCATCGGCTGCCATGACTGAATCACCGAGCACTACGCCGATATCGATGGCAAGGTGCCCCGACCAATAATCATTGCCGGAGAGGGTTTGATTGTTTACTGGCCAAATGAAAGCACCGCTGCCATACAAACCATCATAGCCTCCGGGGCAAGCACCGCCTCCGTATATGCCCGATGAAACGCCTGCTGAGCCACGCGCTGGAACTGGGACTATCCATTGCTGGAATTCCCGCTGACCGCCAGGGATCATCACCCAGCTATCCACTTCGACCTGGGGGTTAGTGAGATCAAGCCGGTTGCCCGACCAGGTCAAAATATTATTGGCATCGACTTCGAAAGAATCAGCAACAGACTGCAACGAATCGACATCCTGCCATTGATAGTAAACGCCATCCACAGGGGGGATTTTGAGTTGCATGCCTGGGGCCAAGGAATGAGGATCATCCTTCAAAACATCATAATTGGACCAGAGAAGAGTCTCTGGTTGAATCCCGTAATTACTGGCTATGGCGAACACTGAATCCCCTTGATCTACGGTATATTCTACTATTCTGGTGCGCGGTCTGGAGGGGATCAGCGTATTTAGCATCGCTTTACGTTGTAGAATAGCTTGAACACCAATACCTACAAAAGACGGCAGTTTAGCTTCCCCTTTGGGAAGTTGTACCTCTACAATTGTTGGTTGCAGCTCAATTTCCACAGCGGCTTCATGAGATAAAGAAAATCGCTGCATTCCTATATAACTAGCGAAACCGACCAACCCAATAGAAAAGATCCAGCTCAGCCAGTAAACCCAGCCGCGATTACCTGACATCATTAAATTACCAGCAAGAGGGAATGATCAACAACAATTACTCATTGAGAGTCATCAAGAATTCTTGATTATTGTTGGTGTTCTTCAAACGATCAAAAATGGCTTCGGCAGCAGTTCCCGGATCCATGCCAGCGCCGTGAGGAGGCGAAGCGACCATCTGGTCGTACATACGCCGCATCAACCAGACACGAGGAGTGATATCTGGTCCTAAGAGGATCTCTTCGCGGCGAGTAGATGAACGAGAAATATCGATAGCCGGGAAGATGCGACGCTCTTGTAGTTGACGGGAGAGATGCAATTCCATATTACCAGTGCCTTTGAACTCCTCATAAACCACATCATCCATACGGGAACCGGTATCAATCAAACAAGTGGCTACAATTGTCAAGGATCCCCCATCTTCGATATTACGCGCCGCCCCAAAGAAACGTTTGGGAGGATACAAAGCAGAAGGGTCAATACCACCAGAGAGCGTCCTGCCTGAAGGTTGCACAACCAGGTTATAGGCACGCGCCAGTCGGGTGATGGAATCCATAGCAATGAACACATCCCGGCCAGCCTCGACCAGGCGCTTAGAGCGCTCGATGACCATCTCGGCAACGCGAACATGTGCTGAAACTGGCTCGTCAAAAGTAGATGAGATTACCTCTGCATCCACTGAGCGGTCCATATCGGTAACCTCTTCTGGGCGCTCGCCGATCAACGCAACAATCAAGTTTACTTCAGGGTATTGATTTGAAATCGCATTGATCACATTCTTCAGGATGGTTGTCTTTCCCGCTTTCGGTGGGGAGACGATCAAACCACGCTGACCGCGCCCCACAGGTGTGATCAAGTTGATCAAACGAGTGGCCATGAGGTGCTTATCTGTTTCCAGGTTGAAGCGCCTGTCCGGGAAGATGGGAGTCAGTTTCTCAAAGCGCATGCGGCGCATGGCTTCATCAGGATCCAAGCCATTGACGGATTCGACCTTGAGCAATCCATAGTGTCGCTCCGACTCGCGCGGCGGACGCACATGCCCGATGACCATATCACCGTTGCGCAGTTTATAGCGCCGGATTTGGGATTGTGAAACATAGACATCGCTGGAACTGGGTTGGTAATTATCCCAGCGCAAAAACCCGATGCCCTCGCTCATGATTTCCAAAATGCCGCCTCGCACTTCGAGGCCATCGCGTTCTGCTTCAGCCTGGCGAACAAGCATGACCAGTTTTTCTTTCTTGAGTTGAGCAGCTTTGGGGATTTTAAAATCCATGGCAATCTGACGCAACTCGAGTAAGGGTTTCTTTTCAAGTTCTAATACATTCATCTATATCTCTTTTCTAAGGGAAATTTCTTATCCGCATACTTGATACTCTAACCCCTCTGCTGAACGCGCGCGCTAGAGCACGCGGGTAAAAGAGAAGCGATCGACGCGGTTTTTTATTTGAACTCCAATTATCAGGGGGAAATCCTAAAAAAATTATAGCATGGGAAAATTATCGTGGCAAGCAAATTAAAATTAGGTTTTGGTGAGCTTTATCGCCTAAGAGGCTGCAAACCATTGGAGAAATGCCCACCCAAAACATGGCTCGCAGCCCAACACAAGATTGACCAGCTTCCAATTATGGGGGTGGCGCATAGCTTCCCAGGGTTTGATCCGCCTCCCGAGAAAAATAAAAGCCAGAACAAGTTCGCGATGGTATAATCGCCGCATGTTACTAGACAAACTAAAAGGTATTGAAGATCGTTACGCAGAAATCAACCAAGAACTTATGGAGGTCGGTGAAAACTATCAACGCGCCGCTGATTTGGGCAGGGAGCGTGCCGACCTAGAACCATATATTAAAAAGGCTAACGCATATCGCAAAGCGCTTAAAAGCTTAGAAGAAGCAAAAGCATTGCAAAACGGTGATGACCCTGAACTGGCAGAATTGGCAGCAATGGAATTGACCGAATTAGAAACGGAAATTCCCCAATTAGAACTCGCTATAAAAACACTCTTGATACCCAAAGATCCGCGGGATAAGCGCAATGTGATCATGGAAATCAGAGCCGGTACGGGTGGCGACGAAGCAGGCATTTTCGCATCGGATCTTTACCGCATGTACAATCGTTTCGCCGATACCCTTGGCTGGAAATCTGAAATGCTCTCCCTCAACGAAACGGGCGTGGGTGGCTTCAAGGAAGTTTCTTTCTTGATCAAAGGAAATGGCGCTTTTTCAAAACTGAAATTCGAATCTGGCGTGCACCGCGTGCAGCGAGTGCCCATCACCGAATCTCAGGGGCGTATCCATACATCCACAGCCACCGTTGCGGTTCTGGCCGAAGTTGATGATGTAGAGATCAATATCCCTGACCGCGATATCAAAATGGATGTCTATAAATCTGCTGGGGCTGGTGGACAAAGCGTGCAGAAAAACTCTACTGCGGTGCGGCTCACTCACTTGCCCACTGGCATGGTGGTTCAATGCCAGGATGAACGTTCTCAACTGCAAAATCGTCAGCGCGCGATGAGCATCATGAAAGCTCGCCTTTATGAGTTAGAAGAAGCCAAACGCCGCGCTAAAATCGAAGAGAACCGCCGATCGCAAATTGGCACAGGCGAACGTTCAGAAAAAATCCGCACATACAATTACCCTCAATCCCGAGTGACCGATCACCGCATCAATATGTCTTCCCATAATTTGCCCGTTGTTATGGATGGCGATATCGGCGAATTTATCGAGGAACTCACTACCCGAGACGAGGCTGAACGCTTGGCAGCTGCAGGTTTTGATAAATAAGCATTGAGCCTATTGACGATTTCTGAGGCGCTTAGCAAAGCCCAGACAATTACTACACTTTATAGCGACACACCATCACTCGACGCCCAGGTGCTGCTATCTCATATCCTAGAGACGCCGCGCACCTGGGTTCTCGCACACCCCGAAGGCAAGCTCACTCCAAATCAACAGAATGCTCTCTCACAGAAATTATCACAAATAGAATCTGGGACTCCTTTGCCCTACGTTCTAGGGCATTGGGATTTCTACGGTTTAGAATTCACTGTCTCACCAGCAGTACTCATCCCTCGTCCTGAGACTGAGCTTCTCATTGAAGAAGCCCTGCAATGGCTGCGCGCCCACCCCAAACATAGAACGGCCGCCGACATCGGTACAGGCTCTGGTTGCATCGCTATCACTCTGGCTAAACAAATCCCCAATCTACAAGTAACGGCAACGGATGTCTCACCAGATGCACTCGATATTGCTCACACGAATGCCGATAAACACTCCGTAGCTGAACAAATTAGATTCGTTCAAACAAACTTATTAAACGATGAACGTACAACGTTTAATATTATTTGTGCAAATCTCCCCTATATCCCCACGGCTGCCCTTCATTCACTTGATGTCTACGGCCAGGAACCCACCTTGGCTTTAGATGGCGGTCCCGATGGACTAAATGCTATTCGGGATTTGCTAAAACATGCGCCGCAATACCTGGCTCTCGGCGGACTCATTCTCCTAGAAATCGACTCTTCCCAAGGCATCTCTGCATTATCCCTGGCTCAAGATAATTTTCCCAATGCCAGCCTGCGGCTTCTCCCCGATTTAGCCGGGCATGATCGCTTGATCCGCATTGAAACCTGAGTATGAAAACAGAAATTCTTTCCACAAAACTTCCTCATGCAATTCCCCGTGCAGTCAGCGTTCTCAACAATGGCGGGTTGGTTGCTTTCCCCACAGATACTGTCTATGGTCTTGCCGCGGCGATATGTGATGTAACTGCAATTGAACGCCTATTCGAAGTCAAAGAACGCGATCAAATCAAGGCCATCGCTGTACTGATGAGTTCTCCAAAAGATTTGGCGCAAGTTGCTGTAAACCCCGGTCAGTCTGCAATAAAATTAGCAGAACACTTTTGGCCCGGGCCGCTGACATTGGTCTTTTCTAAACACTCAGACATCCCAGATCTCCTCAGTCCCTTGCCCACTATCGGCGTGCGCGTGCCCGATCACCCTAATGCACTGGCATTGATGGATATCACCGGGCCACTGGCAGTCACTTCTGCTAATCTCTCCGGGGGGGCGAACACTTGTACTGCCGACGAAGTACTCGCTCAATTAGATGGCCGCGTTGATCTAATTTTGGATGGAGGCAGCACGCCGGGTGGTCATCCATCCACGGTGGTTGACTGTACTTCTACTGATATAAGCATTCTACGGGAAGGGCCAATCTCTTGGGCGGAGATAGAAATGGCCATTTCGTTTTAGAATCTTTCTCATCATTCACAAATCTAATTATTAATTTGCCTTTATCTTTTTTTCATCTTCTCCTTATCTAAAACCGTATAATAATAATTGCATTCTCCTCATACACTCAAACCGCCCCAACAGGAAGTGGAGCCTTCCCAACGGGGCGGTTGGGTTTTAAGGGATATTTAGTACCTTAACAGTGAAAAGTTTGCACAAAAAACAAGAAAATCAGACCTGATCAAGATGAGCAAGGGCTAATTCAGGGATGACCACCATCTCACGCAGTTTCAACGCCATCACGAGCGCCTGACGGCCAAACTCAG
>JADHTJ010000052.1 GCA_016785015.1 Anaerolineales bacterium | reverse complement strand
CGCGTTTCTCCATTCGGGGAAGCAGCTTCGTGGACATAGGTGAGCGAGGCGCCATCTTCCACCCAGACCAACAAATGCGAGAAATGCGCTAAACCACTGCCCGCGGCCCACAGGATACTGTGCAAAGGCTGTTCGACATGCACACCTTTCGGTACATACACAAATACACCATTACGCGATAAAGAACTGGCCAGCGCAGCAAATTTTCCTTCATCCGGTTTGACGACCTGCCCCAAGGCTTTGCCTAATTCAGCGGGATGCTCTTTTGCGGCAGTTTCCAGATCGGTGAAGATAACTCCCATTTGGGCGAGCTCTGGGTTGAGGTCTTTCTGAATCCCGCCGGGGAGCAGCACAATCTGACCACCGTGTTGATCACTGACGAGAGGCTTTAACAACCTTTCGGGGATGGCCTGTAAATCTTCAAATGCACCGGGCAAGGGAAGCTCGAAATCATCCTGCAGACCGAGGATATCCGTGCGTCGCCAGGCTTCATCCTTGGTAGTGGGATAAGTCATACTCTCGAAAGAATCCCAGGCTTTAGCGCGGAACTCTCCGAATACGCCGCTGCCATCTCCGGTAGTGACCATCTCACGGGTGAAACTGAAACCCTCGAATTTTGGGCGTCTGGTTCTTTTTGTTCTCGTTACAACTTTCTTTGTTGTCATGTTATTTTCCGTTTATCCGATGGAACCTTCCATCTGGAGTTGGATAAGGCGGTTCATCTCAATGGCGTATTCCATGGGCAGTTCTTTGACCAGCGGTTCAATGAAACCCGAAACGATCATCCCTGTAGCTTGCTCTTCGGTCAAACCGCGGCTCATCAGATAAAATAGCTGCTCCTCACCGACCTTCGAGACCGAAGCCTCGTGTCCAATGGTGACATCCTGATCGTCGATCTCGATATAGGGGTAGGTATCCGAGCGGGAGTCGGGGTCGAGTAAGAGTGCATCACATACCACATTTGATTTGACATTGCCCATGCCTTTATGAACTTTAAGCAAACCGCGATAAGAAGCGCGTCCGCTATCCTTGCTGATCGATTTGGAGATAATCTTGCTGCTGGTGTTGGGAGCAAAATGGATCACCTTGCCACCCGTATCTTGATGCTGTCCCTTGCCGGCGAATGCCATAGAGAGAATTTCGCCATGCGCGCCAGGCCCCATCAAATAGCAAGATGGGTATTTCATGGTCAGTTTGGAGCCAAGATTTGCATCCACCCATTCCATGGTGGCCCCCTCTTCAACAATAGCACGTTGGGTCACCAGGTTATATACGTTATTTGACCAGTTTTGGATGGTGGTGTAGCGCACGCGGGCATTCTTTTTAACTACGATCTCGATTACACCACTGTGGAACGAGTCAGTTGTATAAGTTGGGGCAGTACAACCCTCAACGTAGTGAACTTGCGCGCCTTCGTCAGCGATGATTAAGCTGCGTTCGAACTGGCCGATATTGGCTACATTGAGGCGGAAATAAGCCTGGAGGGGCAATTCCACTTTCACGCCTTTAGGTATATAGACAAACGATCCACCTGACCACACTGCACTGTTTAGTGCAGCCAGTTTATTATCCTCAATTGGAATAACTTTGCTGAAGTGCTCACGGAACAGATCAGGGTGCTTGCGAAGTCCGTCTTCGATGCTCAGGAAAATCACACCCTGCTCTTCCAGGTGCTCCTGAATACTGTGATATACCATCTCCGATTCATACTGGGCACCAACACCTGCCAGAAATTTCTGTTCAGCTTCTGGGATGCCGAGTTTATCGAAAGTGTTCTTGATATCGTCCGGCACATCATCCCATGTTTTACCTTCCTCATCCATAGGTTTTACATAATAGTAAATATTGTCCAAATCAAGCTTTGAGATATCTCCACCCCAGGTCGGCATGGGGCGTTGAAGATAGTGATCCAGCGCTTTCAGGCGGAAATCCAACATCCACTGTGGCTCTTCTTTCATTGCTGAAATTTTTTCGACCACCTCACGGCTCAGCCCTTTGCCAGTGTTATAGACAGATTTGTCAGGATCACTAAAGCCATACTTATAATCGCCAATACCTTCTAGAATTTGAGCATCGGAACTCATAATTTTTTCCTTTGTCAATTAATCAACAGTCTGGATACCAATAATCGAGATATTCCAATACAAAACTAGGCAGCTACCTGACTGTATTTCTCGCGCACCCAATCGTATCCCTGCTCTTCAAGCTGCAAGGCCAATTCAGGACCGCCAGATTCAACCACGCGGCCATCTAGCATGATGTGAACAAAGTCAGGTTTGATATAGTTCAAAATTCGCTGATAGTGAGTGATCACCAAAGCGCCAAATTCGCTGCCCCGCAGCGCGTTGACTCCCTCGGAAACGATGCGCAAGGCATCAATATCAAGGCCGGAGTCTGTTTCGTCGAGAATAGCGATCTCGGGTTGTAAAACAGCCATTTGAAGAATCTCAGCGCGTTTCTTTTCACCACCGGAGAAGCCTTCATTTAAGTAACGACCTGCAAATGAATGATCCATTTTCAAGAGATCCATACGCTCCTTGAGCATCGTGCGAAACTCAGGGATAGGAACTCCCTTGTCTTCAGGATCGGCCGCCTTGCGATGGGAATTGATTGCTGTTCGCAAGAAATTGGCCATTGTCACACCGGGGATGGCAACAGGATATTGAAAAGCCAGGTACAACCCTATGTGAGAACGCTCATCCGGCTCTAACTCCAGGACATTCTCACCCTTAAGTAGTGCTTCACCTTCCGTAACCTCATAGTGGGGATGTCCCATCAAAGCATAGGCCAGCGTAGATTTTCCAGTCCCATTGGGACCCATAATGGCGTGGATCTCGCCTTTGCGGATCGTAAGATTGAGACCTTTGAGAATTTCTTTTCCTTCTACACTGACATGCAAATTTTTTATCACAAGCTCTGACATTGAATATACTCCTATAAAACACGGGAGCGAAATGATGCCGCCCGTCGAAATTCCAGTTTTTGAACGGCCGGATTATAGCACGCAGATATAATTTGGTCAATATTTCTGATAATATTCATATAAATTATTGACAGGATATTTTTCGGATGGTATACTGCTCTCGTAATTCGGACGATTCTTATCAAGGTTTAGTATGGCGAATACGCGCGAAAAAGTACTCAAAACACTGCTCACCCGTCAGCGATGTTCAATCAATGATCTCGCTGAAGCTGTAGGCATTAATCCAATCTCTGTGCGGCACCACGTCAACAAACTAGAAGCCATAGGGCTGGTATCCTTTGATGAAGAAAAACATGGCGTTGGAAGGCCGCGCCTTGTATATTTCCTGACTGACAAAGGAATGGAACAATTTCCCAGCCGCTACTTGAAATTGACCGTCCGACTGCTAAAACAGCTCAAAGAAACATTGCCAAAACCTCTGGTTGGTGAACTCTTCACGCAGATGGCTGACGATCTGGCCGCAGACTATGCATCCGATCTGGAATTAGACGATCTCCCCATGGAAGAACGCTTAGATATCGTTCAAGATCTGCTTGGGACCGAAGGATTCACCATGGAGTGGGAACACAAAGATGATGGTTACCATATCCGCGAGGTGAACTGCCCCTATTACCACGTCGGTCAATCACATCCCGAAGTTTGCGCTGTTGATGAAACTTTGATCTCCAATATGTTATCTGTCCCCATTGAAAAAGTGAAATGTATTCTTGATGGGGATTCACTCTGCACTTATATTGTGCCTGATATAGAAAAAACGGAAGAACAATTATGAGTCCCATTCGCCCCCGCCCTACCTGGCAAATTGAAGCCAGTCACCCTGATGTGGTCAAACCTGTCGATGAAGCCTTGCGCCAGGTTATGGACCCCGAAATTGGATTGAATGTAATGGAAATTGGCCTGATGCGCGATGTCAGCATCGATGATGAGGATGAGAGCGCCCATGTGGTCATGATCATGACGACGCCATTCTGCCCATATGCTCCTGCATTACTCGAGAGTGCCCGATCCAAAGTTGAAGAAGTAATCGAAAAACCGACCACGATCGAAATGGGCATGGAGTATTGGGACCCCAGCTATATGGAAGAGGGTGTTGGCGCTGATTGGGGATTATTCTAATAATTGCCACTGAGTGAACGGCTATCACTCAAAGTATCAGGCACTGGGTTGGCTTACCAACCCAGTGCCTTGTTTTTAAGGTACTTCACAAATATTTGTCTTTGTGCTAATATTGCGCAGCTTTCCGCTCCTGGCGCAATCGCGACGCTTGGGGCAATCCCGTGGAAAGGAGGTAATTATGCGCGAATACGAATTAGTCTTCATTATTCATCCGGATTTGGACGAAACAGCAACGAATGATGCTCTCGAACGAATCAAGGGATGGATCACAGAAGCAGGGGGATCGGTTGACAAGGTTGATCCTTGGGGAAAACGCAAACTGGCTTATCCCATTCGAAAACAGAATAACGGTCAGTATTTTTTGTTAAATATCACTATCGCCCCAGACTTTTTCATCGAGTTGGAACGCAATCTACGGTTCCTGGAACCTGTGATGCGTTTCATGATCTCGTCAATTGAAGAGTAACCACAGGAGGCTGACATGAGCCGAGGCTTAAACAAAGTTACGATCATCGGTCACCTTGGACGAGACCCCGAGATGCGCTACACCCCCTCTGGGCGTCCAGTAACCACCTTTAGTGTTGCCACCAATCGCAGTTGGACCACATCAGACGGAGAACGCAAAACCGACACCGAATGGTTCAACGTAGTTGCCTGGAATAAACTCGCTGAAATTTGCAACCAGTATTTGGTCAAAGGTCAGCAAGTTTATGTCGAGGGACGTTTGCAATCACGCCGCTGGGAAGATGCCAACGGCACCAAGCATACGTCGATTGAAATTGTGGCTAACGAAATGATCATGCTTGGTGATCGCCGCCCAGATGAGGATATCTCCGATGACGCACCTGTTGAGGATGAATTTCCCTTCTAGTTGGGCTTGGTCAGCACACACAAAAAAATCCCCGCGTTTGGAGCAGGGCATTCAGCTAGGCCGATGTCGCAGAGCTGAATGAAAGAAAAATAGGAGTACGTACCATGGCTGAATTTAAAAAACGGCGGCCGCGACAGCAGCGATATTTCCGCCCGAGAAACTGCCGCTTTTGCGGAGACCCTAAACTGGTCATCGATTATAAAACGACTGACCTGCTGCGCCAATTTGTCCACGAAGATGGGAAAATCCGTCCTCGCCGACAAACCGGCAATTGTGCAAAGCATCAGCGGAAAATTACTAACGCGATAAAGCGAGCCCGTCATATTGCATTACTGCCTTTCGTTGGCGAAGTTCTGCGATAACCACATTGACCCATAACAGGGGCATAGGTTTGCACTCACTATGCCCCGTTTTGTTAATAGAAACAGAGCGAGAACATGGCAAAACAAAAACGTAGAAGTAACATAACAAGTCGCAAACATTTCGCCCGTCTCGAAAGAGAAACCCTTCAGAAACGTATCATCACGATTTCCGCAATTATCATTGCGCTTATCGTGATAGGGATCACAGCTTTTGGCTTGATCAAAGAGGGACTGATCGATCCCCAACAACCTGTTGTCACGGTTGGTGAAAAAGAAATTACTCTGCGCGAGTTCCAAACCTGGGCGCGCTTCAAGCGTTTCCAACTGGTGAACCAGTACGCCAATTACTACAGCTTCATGCAAAGTTTTGGCGACGAGAGCAGCCGCTCATTGATCGAGAATAATTTACGTCAGATTCAATTTCAGTTAGAACCATTCTTCCTAGGCGCCACTGTGATGGATGAGATCATTGCTGATGTTCTCATCAGGCAAGAGGCTGAAAATCGGGGCATCACTGTTTCCGATGCCGAGGTTGATAAATATCTGGCAGAAAACTTCTTCTTACATTTTCCAGATGGAACGCCTACGCCAATTCCAACGCAGGAACCGATTGCCACATCAACGCTGACATCCTTGCAATTAACATTGGTTCCACAGGAACCTACGGAAGAAGCTGCTCCTGCTGAAGAAGGTTCCACTGATTCCGAAGAACCTGAAGCTGAAGAAGCTGTGACTGAGGAAAGCGATGTCGCACCGGAACCCACGGTCGCCCTTCCCACTCCAACGGTGCTAAGCGATGAAGCATATCAGACCCAACTCGTTGATTATCTGGGCTACATCAATTCCTTCGCAGAGGTCACCGAGGAAGAGTTACACTGGATGATCCAGGCCGATCTTTATCAGGGAAAGTTGGTCGAAGCTCTGGCTGATGAAATCCAGACCGAGGAAGACCAAGTCTGGGCACGGCACATTCTCGTTGCGACAGAGCAAGAAACATCTCAAGTTTATGAACGACTTGAAGCCGGTGAATTGTTCGCTGATTTGGCTCTGGAGTTATCTACCGACCAAGGCAGTGGCGCTGTTGGCGGCGACTTGGGTTGGTTTGGCGCAGGTCAGATGGTCGCACAATTTGAAGAAGCTGCTTTTAGTCTTGATATTGGCGAGATCAGCGAGCCTGTAGAATCCAACTTTGGTTGGCATGTCATTCAGGCTTTAGGCCGCGAAGTGCGTATAATCTCAAGCGATCGTATCGAACAAATCCGACAGCAAATTTTCCAAGAATGGTTGACGGAAACACGCGAAAGTACCGAAGTTGTCATTGCAGACAACTGGGCTGAAGATGTCCCGGATACCCCGACAATTCCACCGCATTTGCTGTTGCCAGACCAATAATCTTCATATATTAAAAAGGAGCGAGCAGGTTGTAATACCTCTCGCTCCTTTTTTGATTCTCGGGGTTATCGACTTCTATTCAAAGATAGATTTTTGTGCTTCCAACAATTCCTCAATTCCCTTTTCTGTCAGATCTACCATGGCATCCAATATGCTACGAGGGAACGGATCACCTTCCGCAGTGCCCTGCACTTCGATGAATTCGCCTTGGGCGTTCATCACTACATTGATGTCAACTTCGGCGGCAACATCCTCGGAGTAACAAAGATCGAGCATAGGAACACCGTTAACCAAGCCCGCGCTGATAGCTGCCACTGGAGACAAGAAAACGCTGGGGTCCACCTGACCAGCTTCAATTAAAGTCTGTAAGGCCAACTTCAAAGCCACATATCCACCAGTAATCGCCGCGGTGCGGGTCCCACCATCGGCCTGGATCACATCACAATCGACGATAAATGTCCGCTCCCCTAATTTTTCCAAATCCACCGCGGCGCGCAAACTGCGCCCAATCAACCGCTTGATTTCCTGGGTTCGTCCCCTCAGACCACGCGTTTCTCGCGCTGTACGGACATGCGTAGAGCGAGGCAAAAGCGCATACTCACCTGTCACCCACCCCCCCGGAATACCCTGCTGCTGCTTCCAGCGCGGGGCGCCCTCCTCGACGCTGACATTGCAAAGCACTTTCGTCTCCCCCATGGCAATCAACACTGAGCCCTCAGGATAAGTAACATACCCAGGGGTCAGACCGACAGCTCGGAGCTGATCTGGTTTGCGCCCATCTACGCGCTTACTCATAAATTCTCCAATACTTTACTGATTGATGTTGCTGATTTGGTTATACAACTGTGGCAACTTCATCCAGCTTTAAGGAGATCACCTGGCTGGCGGAATCGCGCCCCATAGTGACGCCATAGATCACGTCGGCAGCCTGGACAGTGTTGCGGTTGTGTGTGATGACAATGAATTGTGTGTTCTGAGCTAACTCACTCAAGAGGTCTCGGAAACGCCCAACATTGGCTTCATCCAACATGGCATCGACCTCGTCAAGCACGCAAAATGGGGTTGGTGAGACGCGCAGTAAAGAGAAAACCAAAGCCGTAGCGGTCAAACTGCGCTCGCCACCTGAAAGCAGCGACAATCCCTGCGAACGCCGTCCCGGCAGGCGTGCTTCGATATCAATGCCTGTGTCCGTCATATTGTCTGGGTCAGTCAAGATCAGTTGGGCAGCTCCGCCGCCGAATAGGCGGGTGAAGATCTCTCGGAATTCAGCGGCGACAGCATCGAAGGTGATTCGGAATTCACGCTCCATCATCACATCCAGCTCAGCAATAACCTGTTTAATGTCATCTTCGGCCTGATTGAGATCATCGACTTGCTCGGTCATGAATGAGAAGCGCTCATTGACCTCTTTATATTCTTTCTGCGCTTCGGGGTTGACCGCGCCAATCCGGCGCAATTGGGCTCTCTGCTGCTTGATTGTATCGTCCAACCCTTCGGGCAACTCAACCACAACGGGCAGTTGCTGTACCATACCATCAAATGGCAGTGGGGTCAGACCCGACATGTGCGGGGCATATTCAAACGAAACCAGGCCAAAATCTGCCTCGATGCGCTCCATCAACCGATCCAAATCTTCTTGCTTGCGGGTTAATGCCAACTGAGCTTGCGCATGTAGCCGATCCGCAGCGCTGAGACGATTGCGCGCCTCGGTTTCTGAAACCAACAACTCATCCTGATTAGATTCTGACGAGGTTAATTCCTCTTCAGCTGGATCAATAAGAGCTTGCAGCGCGCTAATTTTCTCGATCACTTCCGTCTCTTGATTACGCAGAGTGCCCTTGCCTGTATTCAGAGCATCAATTTCAGTTGAGAAAGTGTCTATACGGGATTGCAAACCAGCCAGGGATGTCTTGGCATCTTCCACTGTGTTTCGCCGCTCATCACTCCGTTTTTTGGCATCTTCCAGGGCCTTCTCAGCTACAGCAGCCTGCGTACCCCAATGACTGACTTCCATCTGAAATTCTTCGAGAGAATATTGGCTTAGGGTTGATTGCTTTCCCCGAAGATTTTCTTGAGCCTGAGCGATTTCGCCATCCAGCGCAGATAAACGCTCTGAAATTTGGCCTGCCTCTGTTTCCCCAGCCTGGATCTCTTCCTGAAGCACTGCTTGGCGTTGTCGCTGCCACTCGGCTTGTCGCTCGGCTTGAGAATGTTCTAACATAACTTCGCGTTTTGTCTGATCAGCATTATCTACTTCACGCTGAAGAGATTCCAAAGCTCGCGAATATTCACTCTCTTCAATGTCCAATTTCTCCAATTTTTCGGAAAGTTGTTTAATGAGCCCCAGTGAAGAGTCAATTTTCTTCTCAGTACTCTCAATTTGAGAATGAATTTCTCGGCGTTGGCGGGGGCGGCTAAGCGTGCTAGATGTTCCCGTCTGCCGGACCATTACCGGTCCGTTGGCATAGTAAACTTCTCCTCGTAGGGTTACCGCCTGAGCGCCTTCTGGCTGTCCAGCTAAGGCATCCCGTGCATTTTTACGATCATCCACAACCAAAGTTTGTCCCAAGAGCAGATCCACTGCAGGGCGGAGTTCTGGCGGTGCCTGAACCAGTTCAGATGCAACACCAATCACGCCAGAAGCACGGCGTGATTTAATCGGCGGAGAAGGCACCAAAGCATCCAACGGAAGGATCACACCTCGTGTTGCTTCTTGGGTAAGAATTTCGAGTGCGTTTTCTACAGAGTTCTCTTCCGTCAACAGCACTGCATCCAAATATTCTCCCAGGGCGGCTGCGATAGCACCTTCTAGTTCTTCGGGCACATGCAGATGACTGCTCAAAGCCCCTTGGGCGCGTCCTATCTCACCTTCTTGTGCAGACTTCAATAGCAATCGAGTCCCGGTGTCGTATCCAGATAGAGCCTTCTCAGCCTGCTCCAGAACTTCAAGCTGCACGCTCATTCGAGCTAACTCAGTTTGAAGGGCACTGCTTTGATCATGCTTATTTTTACGCTCTCCTTCGAGTTGCGCAATCTGATCTCGATGAGCTTGTAATGCTTCATTGGCCTCGAAATATTCATTAGATGCTTTATCAAAAGCCTTGCCAGCTTCATCTAAACGGGTTTCGACGATCTGCAACGCCTGATCAGCTTCTAAAACTGCCTGGTCAGCGATTTCCAATTCCCCACTTTGTCGCTCAATTTGCGCTTGAAATTCAGCTAATCTAGCTTCGTTGCGCGTTTGCTGCTTGGAGAGATCAGCTAGTTTTTGTTGTGCAGCCTCGATCGTCCTTTCAGCCTCAAGACGTTGAGCTTGATGCTCTTCAAATGCTGTCTTAGCAGCAGCAACTCGTGATTGTGCTTCATCTAATTCGGTTTTCAAGCGCTGCGTTTCGGCATCGCTTTCAGAAAGTCGTTCTCTGTAAACCTCAGCTTGCTGCTCTAAACGCGCCAGTTCATCCGATGCATTTTGTCGTTGATCAATCAGAGAGCGCACCCGTTCATCCGACACGGCAAGTTCACGGGTTATCATTTCGCGTTGAGCATGCAGTTGAGATAACTCTCGATGCCAGGAACTCAAACGCGCCCGCACCCCTTGAATGTGCTCACGGAAACTGGTTATCTTTTGGTCGAGACCACTCTGTTTATTACGCGATTCCCGCAATGCTTCTTCTTGCAATCTTGCAGTGCGGCGCGCTTCATTGAGATCTTGTTGGGCACGATGCCAATGAAAGCCATACCAATCGCGCAGCAATACTTGCAAGTCATCTTTAACCTGATCATACTGCATTGCCCGACGTGCTTGGCGTTCCAGGCTGCGCAAGCGAGGTTTTAGCTCCGATAGAATGTCTTCAACGCGTTCTAGATTTCGGCGAGTTGTTAGCAAACGGCGCTGGGCTTCTTCTCTACGAGTTCGATACAGACCGATCCCCGCAGCTTCTTCGAAGAGCCGTCGTCTTTCTTCTGCTCGTAGTGAGAGCGCTGAATCAACTAGCCCCTGTCCAATAACAGTATAAGTACGCTCTGAAAGACCTGAATTCCCTAACAATTCGGTGATATCTTTCAAACGAACTTTCTGGCCGTTGAGAATATATTCATTACCCCCATCCCGGTACGCTCGCCGGCTGATAGAAACTTCCGAGAAATCTACGGGGAGCCATTTGCTGGTGTTATCAAAGACGATATCTGCAGAAGCCATTCCAGCCCGGGAGCGCTGTTCCGATCCCTGAAAAATCATATCAGCTGTCTTCTTGCCGCGCAGTAAACTGTAAGACTGTTCGCCCAAAACCCAGCGTATAGCATCAGCGATATTGGACTTACCCGATCCGTTCGGGCCAACTATACAGGTGATACGCTCGGCTAACTCAAAGGTTGTCCGCCCTGCAAAAGTTTTATATCCTTGAAGTTCAAGTGATTTGAGGTGCATGGTCGCAATCGTAAACTAGAATTCTAAAAACGTCTATAACCCTTTTGCCCATCTGATACAGATGGCACAATGATTGATCATTTTATTCCTGACCTAGTTTCTCCAATGCTTCCTGAGCAGCCGCTTTAGCTGCGCTCTGTTTGCTGTGGCCAATCCCGCGTCCAAAAGAAGTCCCATTGATAAAAACTTCTAACTCAAATTCTTTCGCATGATCAGGGCCGTTCTCTGAGATCGTATCATATCTAGGCGCTCCCCTACCTCGGGCTTGAGTCCATTCTTGGAGTTTACTCTTGGGGTCGTGCATACCACCCGACGCGTAGATCTGGTGGGCATTTCCATCAAGAAGCGGTTCGACAAACTGCTGAACCGCGGGGATATCTGCGCCTAAATAAATTGCTCCGATCAAAGCTTCAAAAGTAGCACATAACAAAGCTGGGCGCTCCCGTCCGCCGGATTCGGCCTCACCGCGTCCCAAACGCATTGCTGAGCTTAAATTCAGCTGGCTGGCAAATTCAGCCAACTGTTCTGTACGAACCAAAGCTGAGCGCATGCGCGTCAATTGACCTTCCGACATTTCTGGGAAGCGGTTGTACAACCAAGCACCCACCAAAAAGTCCAACACAGCATCCCCTAAAAACTCGAGGCGCTCGTTGTCCTCTAAAGCATCAGGGTTCTCATTCAGGTATGACCGATGAGTCAATGCCCGGCTAATGAGCCGGTAATCAGATATACCTAACCCGAGGCGGGTAGCCAATTCACGCGGAGATTCTTCCACGGGGGTGCCCTGAGCATATTCCATACTAGCCTCCTCAGAACTCAGGGGCCGAGAAACACCCCACCACAGGTCGGGTGTCTCGCGGTCCATTAGTTCTTTATTCAGATGATTATTACAGATCTATCTTATGACTCATGTTACGCATTCGTTTCGAGAAAATCCCTAAGATAGGGGGGCAATTCTTCTCTGGCTGCATAACATCAATTATTGATACTTTTTCACCGCCAATACGGCATTATGTCCTCCAAAGCCAAATGCATTACTGATAGCAGCGTTGACCGTGGTCTCGCGGGCTTGGTTTGGAACGTAATCCAAGTCGCAATCGGGGTCAGGGGTTTGGTAATTGATCGTTGGCGGCAGGATATTTTCGTTCACTGCCTTGACCAAAAAGAGCGCTTCTAGTGCACCTGTCGCACCCATCATATGCCCGGTCATCGACTTTGTGGAGGAGATAGGAATATTATACGCCATATCCCCAAATGACGCCTTAATTGCCTTAGTTTCAGCGGCATCATTCAGGGGTGTTGCCGTTCCATGGGCATTGATATAACTCACATCTTCAGGGTTCAGGCCCGCACTATCCATAGCCATTTTCATCGCCTTGGCTCCACCAGCGCCATCTTCTGCTGGGGCAGTGATATGGTTGGCATCAGCCGTACTGCCGTAGCCAGCTAATTCGGCATAGATCTCTGCGCCACGAGCTTTAGCATGCCTTTCCAATTCTAAAATTAAAACCGCAGCACCCTCTCCCATTACAAGACCGTCTCGATTTTTATCAAATGGCTGGGGAGTCATGGGATCATCTTCCCGCCGAGACATTGCTCCCAAGCGGTCAAACGCAGCCACGCCAACACGAGTTATTGCAGTTTCACTAGCGCCAGCAATCGCCACATCGATCATGCCAGTTTTTAACATCATCCAGGCCACACCAATACCATCTGCGCCCGATGCGCAGGCTGAGGCAACAGAAAACGCCGGTCCTTGGCATCCAGATTCGATACCAATCAACCCCGCGCCGCCGTTGGGCATCAACATTGGGATCAAGAAGGGGCTGACCTTACGCGGCCCCGATTTCTCCATCTGTAAAACCCCATTCTGCAAGGATTCAATGCCGCCAATCGCCGAAGAGACGATCACCCCAATACGCCCTGCGTTATCCTCGGTAATCTCCAACCCAGAATGCTGAATGGCTTCACGAGCCACAGCAATGGCCATTTGTTCGAAGCGATCCTGACGCCGAGCATCTCGAGCATGCATGTAGTTTTTGGGGTCGAACCCTTTTACTTCGCACGCCACTTTAATTAGATATTCGGATGTATCAAAAAGGGTTATCGGTCCCAATCCGGATACCCCAGCTATGGCATTCTGCCAACTTTCGTCTGCGCTAAGTCCCAATGGACTAATAGCACCCATGCCTGTCACCACAACGCGCTCACTCATAATGCCTCCATAAATAATTATGATTCCAATGTCTAAAAACAATCCATGAATCGTTTTTCGGGATTCGAAGACTTAAACCCCCAATAGATAAGCTGGTCGCGGTCTAACGGCATGAAATTTGTCTTAAGTTAAACTTTCATGTTACGCACACGTAGCGAGGTTTCTCTGTAAATAGGGGGTCAGGGGCGAAGCCCCCGACCCCCTATTTACAGGTAGATTCTCTTTAGGTTGCGTAACATCAATTAAACTGTCAAAAGAATCAATCCCACAATGACAATGATAACCCCCAGAATTTTCAGCCGGGTGAGTTTTTCTTTCAGGAATATAAAAGCAAAAACAATCACAAATAACGGAGAAGTATCAGAAACAGCCTTTACAATGACTGGATTTCCAAGATTCAGCGCATAGAGCAAAAACATCCATTGAATTATCACCAGACTAGATCGCCCTGCTGCAATACTAATATGTTTTGGCGTGATCCATGCAAGATTGGGGCGGAGAAAACCAAACATCATCACTGAGATAATGAAGGCCCTGACGAAGTAATACGTAAATGAGTTCGCAATTTCTAGATTAAAAATATACTTGATCAGATAGATATTGGCGCCGAATAAAAAGGATGCCAGAATTGGCACCAACAGAGTTTTGATGGATTCATTCTTCGAGCCAGGTTGCAAGCCCCTCTGTATCTCCCAGTTCAAAGCGATGATGCCAAAGACAATAGTCAGAACCCCCAACACATCAATTAATGTGAATTGATTCTGAGCAAAATCAATAAAGGGAAGCAGCAAAAGAGTAAAGACCGGAGATAACGATAAGAAAATGCTTGCTGTGACCGAGTCATTTATTTCAAAGGCTTTAAAATAAAAATAGTTGGCTAATCCATCGACGAATGAAGCAGCCAATACAAGTAGAACAGCAACTATCGAGAATTCAAGATTAAAAAAGAAGGGGGTAAAGGGGATCAACAAAAGAAATATGATTGCGAAATTTACTGCACTATAATCTCTTGCATTGGAAAAATTCATCACCAATTTGGCGAGAACGTTAGAGAGGGCGCCAAAAAAAGCAGAAGCTAAACCAAATAGAATTGATACCCAAATTAAATCCGTTAGCAAATGTCACAATCCTTGATCACGCTAGAATTCCCCGCAGTCCAAACCCCAAACCTTAATTCGGGATCATTCTCCCGGTTTCGGTGAATATTCCCCCTCGATCCAAGTTTCATCATCAGTGCCAACTTCCTTCTTCCAGATGGGAACAATCTCTTTTAAACGGTCAATGCCATAACGAGCTGCTTCGAAGACTCCTGTATCACGATGGGCGGCAGTGCAGGCAATCAATACCGTGGGAGTCAAGGGATAGAGCCGTCCGATACGCTGCACGATGGTGATACCCTCTACTGCTGGCCAGCGCTCTCGAATTTCCTCAGCGACTTGCTCCATCTTGGCCTCGGCCATGGGGATGTAGGCTTCGTATTCCAGGTATTCAGTCTGGGGCGGTAAACCATCTTTGTTGGTTTCGCCGCGCACCATACCGGTGAAGAAACATGCCGCTCCCGTAGAAGGCAGCGTGATTTGCTCAAGCAAATCGTTCAGATCAAGTTCGTCTTCCGTAATCGAATATATTGTTGGAAATTCAGTCATACCAATCACTTTCCACTACCAGCTATCCACTATTTCATCCCCCACTGACATGAGGGAACATTGCTACTTCTGCGCCATCGGGAATATTATCCTCGGGGAAGGCATATTCACGATTGATGGAAACTAATGTTGCTTCTAACGCACCCGATGCGTTGGGATATTTTTCTGCCAGTACAGACTTCAATCCCTGTACGTTCGTTTTGTCAGGCACATCTAAGGATATGCTCTTCTGACCAATATGGTCTCGCATAGTCGCAAAAAATAATACCGATATTTTATTCATCCATATACCTTCTCAATTGATCCAAGCCTAATCTTGGAAATTTGCAAATAAATCTACCAAATTGCCATCAGGATCAATGACAACTGCATAGCGTTGACCCCAGAAAGCATCCCAGGGTTCTTTGTGGCTTTGATAACCTTCCTGCATTACCTTTTTGTAAAGTACATCAACATCAGTTGGATTCTCGCATTTGAAGGCCAACACTGTGCGATGTCCGCTGGGTTCAGGCCAATCATCATTCAAGCTTTGGATGAGTTCAAGAGTATCCCAGGCGACGCGGAACCCGCCTCGGGTAGTGTATTCAACATGGGGTTCAGAATCAGCATCTGCGGGAATATCCAATCCCAACATCCGGTAAAAGCGCAAGGCTGCGGCCATATCGTTCACCACAATCCCAATCAAATCTGGTTCAGCCATAATATCTCCTACTCATTAACCACATCCCCACTCTGGCCCCCGCGCTTCTCGACCACACGGACATTTTCGATGCGCATGTTCTTTTCTACTGCTTTGGCCATGTCGTAAACCGTCAGCGCTGCCACGGATACCGCAGTGAGTGCTTCCATCTCCACACCCGTCTTGCCGCTGGTGCGCACAGTTGCGGTAATCTGCACTCCTGGCAATGATGAGTCAGGTTCCACATCTACCAAAACCTGGTTGAGGGCCAAAGGATGACATAACGGGATCAACTCCGAGGTGCGTTTGGCAGCCATCACGCCAGCAAGCTGCGCCACACTCAAAACATCCCCCTTTTTCAGCGCACCCTGTTGGATCAATTCCAGCGTTTCAGGCTGCATATGCACTTCCCCTTTAGCAACTGCCACACGTTCGGTGATCGGCTTATTTCCAACGTCAACCATACGGGCCCGGCCCGAATCATCGATGTGGGAGAGTTTCTTCTCAGACATGTGAATGATTATACCGAATCAGCTTGACAATTTACACTGTTCAGGCTTAGATTTCAATAAGAGATTCGCACAAGACGAGATACGCTTATGACTGAGAAAAATAATTCTTCCTCCAGCGGTGCCGCAGTAACAGCGCTGATGGGGTTTGTCAGTGCCGCCATGGGAGCCTTTTTCATGCTTGCAGGTGCGGATATCATTCATCTCAACCCCGACGATGTCCATGCTCCCCTTTGGGTGATCGGTGCGGCGGGGCTGGTTTTCTTCCTGGCTGGAATGATGATTATATTTCAGGGAATAGCTGGCCCTGGTGCCGAACAAATCATGCTGTATAAATGGCTGCAATATTTCCTGGTTTTAGGCATGCTGGCATCCTTCGCGGCTATCTTCATTTGGGTTGGCCTGGGCACAGGAGAACGCGAATTCCAGAGTTCTGTATCCATTGGTCCACTGGGAATCATAGGCCAGGGCAGTGAGTTCATCGGCCGCTGCCTCTTTGGGGGATTTGGCTTGATCATGGGTTTCATAGTGCTTTTCTTTGCCATCAACCAGCCTTTACAAATCCTGGGAATCAAATCAGAGAAGTCTAGCAACCACACACCTGAAAATGGAGATGATCATGACTGATATGCCAACTCTACAAGATGTTTATGCCGCTCGTTCTCACGTCTATCAGTACTTGAAACCTACGCCCTTACATCACTACGCCACTTTAAGTGAGATGGTTGGCGCTCATGTATATATCAAACACGAGAATCATCAGCCTGTGGGCGCTTTCAAAGTGCGCGGTGGATTAGTGATGGCTTCAAGGCTGTCTGAGGAACAACGCAAAGGTGGATTGTTCACTGCATCGACAGGCAACCACGGACAGAGCATTGCCTATGGAGCAAAAGTAAGCGGTATCAAGGCAACCATCGCCGTACCCGAAGGCGCTAACCCTGGGAAAGTTGCGGCGATGCGCGGGCTTGGTGCGGAAGTGATCTTCCATGGAAAGGATTTTGATACAGCTCGCGAGTGGATTATGAAAGTTGCTACTGATAAGGGGGGCACCTTTGTTGGTCCGACCGATGAACCTTTGCTTCATGGAGTGGGGACGTACACTCTTGAAATTTTAGAGGATCTGCCAGATGTGGACGTGATCCTAGTCCCGGTGGGAGCCGGCAGCGGCGCCAGCGCGACCAGCATCGTCGCTAAAAGCATCAACCCCAAGATTGAAGTTATAGGCGTACAGTCGGCGCAAGCCCCGGCGATGCAGTTGAGCTGGAAATCGGGCGATCTCGTCAGCGCCCAAATGGAGACCTTCGCTGAAGGCATCGCCACGCGCGTTCCTTTTGAAAATACTCAAATCATCATGCGTAAGTATCTGGACGACTTCGTTTTGGTTGACGATACTGAAATTGAAGAAGCAATCCGCATTTTACTAGAATATACGCACAATTTGGCTGAGGGTGCGGGTGCTGCCCCCTTGGCAGCCGCCTTGAACATGAAAGATCGTTTACGAGGAAAGAAGGTCGTCCTGGTGATGAGCGGGGGGAATTTGTCGTTGGAGAGGTTGAAAATGATCTTATCTCGATAGGACGTTGATGAATCACCGTCTTATAAAACGGTCGTGTTACGCGACCCGCACGGGGATGAATCCCCCGTGCTACACAACAGCACCCCATGAATGGGGTTTGCCAAGCCAGATTCATCTGGCGCTGTTCTTAGCTCGGAGATTTTATCTCCGAGCGAATTGACAAAGTGATTCACTATCCACTCAATGGGAGGTATCCATGCCCTACTGGCAACTTTTTTATCACATAGTCTGGGCCACAAAGCATCGTGTACCCATCCTGACAGCAGAAACCGAACCGATTATCCACAACTATTTGCAGAAAAAAGCTGTTGGATTAGGAGCAATCGTGTTTGCTCTCAACGGTTGGAACGATCACGTTCATATGGTGGTTTCAATTCCACCAAAAATCAGTGTTGCAAAATTCATCGGGCAAGTAAAAGCAGTAGCTTCCACAAAATTCAACAAATCAGGACACGCAATAATCTCATTCTATTGGCAAGCTGAATATGCTGTTTTTTCCTTCGACAGAAAACGATTACCCAATTACATCAAATATGTCGAGCGCCAAAAAGAACATCACCAAGAGAAAACTACGATACCAATTCTAGAGCGTACTGAAGGTGAAGGGGTTAGACTTATCAGCGAAGAAGTTGAACATTATTTGACAAATGACATAGGTTGGCGTGAAGAGCTTGAAGCATTAGAAAACGGTTATTTAAGTAGCGAATAGCTGAAAATTCCCTTCTCCGAAGAACAGACGGTGATGAATCACCGTCCTAGAAAACAGCGCCCCATGAAAGGGGCTAGCCGGATTAATCCGGCGCTGTTCTTAGCCCGGAGACTTCATCTCCGGGCGTTTACGCTCCGGGCGAGTGCGCATGTTATAATCTCCGCGCCATGACAGAAAACGTCTTCAACAAATGGAAAACTGGGTTGGCGCGCACCCGCAAGACCACCTTCGGGCGTATCTCCAACTTCCTTGGAACCAGCCAAATCGACGCAGAAACCTGGGATGAGCTTGAAGCCATGTTCATCCAGGCCGATATGGGTTTAGAAGCCGCCGAGGAAATTATCGAGGCGCTGAAAGTGCGTGTACATGAAGAAGGCCTGACCCAAGCCAATGAATTAGCTGATGCGATTAAAGCAGAAATGCTAAAGCGACTGGATTCACCACCAGAGTTAGCTTTCAAGGATCTGCCCAGCGTAATCTTGGTCGTCGGGGTCAACGGTTCGGGGAAGACCACCAATATGGCCAAACTGGGGTCTCGATTCAAAGAGCAGGGAAAAAGTGTAATCTTTGGGGCCGCGGACACTTTTCGGGCAGCGGCTATTGATCAACTCCAAATTTGGGGTGAGCGTCTAGATATCAATGTGATTGCCGGGCAACCTGAGGGTGATCCCGGCGCAGTGGCCTATGACACTGTCCAGGCCGCGATCGCTCGTAAGGTGGATATCGTCATGATCGACACCGCGGGCCGGCTGCACACCCGCTTCAATCTGATGGAGGAACTAAAGAAAGTCCATCGGGTGGTGGGCAAATCGTTCCAGGGCGCGCCGCATGCCGTTTGGCTAGTGATGGATGCCACCACCGGTCAGAATGCCTTACACCAGGCACGCGCATTCAAGGACGCTGTCGATGTGACAGGTGTGATCCTGGCCAAATTAGATTCTTCTGCCAGGGGCGGTATGGCCTTTGCCATTCAAAGAGAATTAGGTTTACCGATTCTGTATGCCGGTTTGGGTGAGGGCGCTGAAGACCTGGAACCATTCGATCCAGAGGCGTTCGTAGAAGGCATCCTGGCTGATTTCAGCTAAAAGCTAAACTTCTAGAAGAAGTTTAGCTTTTCCGAACGATGAATATAAAACTAAAACGTTACAAGAAAGATTTTGATCATTCATACACTTTTGGCGTGTTCCCAACATTGGAGTTACTCGCATATCAAAGCGAGCATGTCTTAGGAGTTGTAGTAAACCCCAAGGGGGTAGCGAATCAGGGAGTCGCTAAAATTCAAGAAATATGCCAGGGCGCCAGCATCCCTCTTGAAATCCAGGAAAAGGTATTCTCCCGTTTGGGGGCTCGCGAAAACGATTTTGCCATAGGCATTTTTAAAAAATATTCATTCTCACTCGATCATAAATCAAATCATGTTGTCTTGGTCAATCCGAGCAGTATGGGTAATCTAGGTACGATCATGCGCACAATGTTGGGATTTGGTTTCAATAATCTAGTAATTATCACGCCCGCAGCTGATCAGTTCGATCCTAGAGTAATACGCGCTTCTATGGGGGCAATTTTCCAAATGCAGATTGATACTTTCAGTGAATTCGAGGCCTATCAAGAAAAATATCCAAGGCAGCACTATCCACTGATGACCCATGGGAGGCATCTTGTCCACGAAGCGCAATATCAATCCCCCTTCAGCCTGATTTTCGGGAATGAGAGCACTGGATTGGGGGATGAATTCAATCATATTGGGACGAGCGTGAGCATTCCACAAACTGAGGCGATTGACTCTTTCAATCTCGCTGTGTCCGTGGGGGTCACTCTTCACCAAGCAAAACTGGCACAAGAACCCTGATCTGCATATAATTGGGCAAGATTTAGAAGATAAGGAACAATGTATGGAAGATATGATCGCACGCCTGCGCGATAGTGAGGCAAAAATTCAAAATCTACTGGTGCGGCTTTGACCTAGCCGGGCGGGAAGAAAGATTTAAAAAGTTACAGAAAGAATCCGAATCAGCTGACTTTTGGGATAATCCCCAACACGCTCAAAAAGTGATGAAGAGCCTCTCCCGACTGCGAGAGAGCATCGAGAGTTGGCACAAACTCCAGGGTCGTCTCAATGATTCACTGGAATTAGCTGATTTAAGTGACGACTCCCTCTTCGATGAATTAGAAGCTGAAACCAAATTCATTGAAGGAGAAGTTGAGCGGCGAGAGTTTCGCGCCATGCTTTCCGGTGAATTCGATAAAGGAGATGCCATTCTGGCCATTCACGCCGGAGCTGGCGGCACAGATTCTCAAGATTGGGCTCAGATGCTGCAACGCATGTATCTGCGCTGGATGGAAAAACAAAACTACGAAACCGAAATCATCGATACAACTGCCGGGGAAGAGGCGGGAGTCAAAAGCGTGACAATATCTGTAGGAGGGCGTTATGCCTATGGGTACTTGCGCTCTGAAAAAGGTGTCCACCGATTGGTGCGCATCTCCCCCTTCGATGCCAACAGCCGCAGGCACACATCCTTCGCCATGGTAGAAGTGCTCCCCCAGGTCGATGATGATGGTGATATCCAAATCAATCCCAACGATATCAAAATCGATACCTTCAAAGCGGGCGGTGCTGGCGGTCAGAGCGTTCAGAAGAACGATACCGCAGTGCGCATCACGCACCTTCCCACTGGAATTGTGGCAAGTTGCCAGAACGAGCGCTCACAAGCTCAAAACCGCGAGATGGCCATAAAAGTGTTACGCGCCCGTCTATTGGAGATCAAAGAGCGCGAAAAAGCCGAGAAGATTGATGAACTGCGCGGTGAATACACCAAGGCCGAGTGGGGCAGCCAGATCCGTTCTTACGTGCTGCACCCCTATAAAATGGTCAAAGATCACCGTACTAATCATGAGGTAGGCAACGCCGAGGGCGTGTTGGATGGTGATTTAGATGGCTTAATCGGGGCATATTTACGTGCAAACGTCGGTAGGGAAAATTCCTCTTGACACTCCCCCACCCTATCGTATAATCCATCCGCTTATCTATTAGACAAGCTACTTTCAGAAATGAGATTTTAGCAGGAGTAAGATCATGGCTGTCCCAAAACAAAGAACTGCCAAGTCACGACGTGACCGCCGCCGCTCCCATCATGCACTCAAAGCCAAGAATATAGTGCAGTGCAGCAATTGCGGCGAAATGCGGCTACCTCATCGCGTTTGTCCCAACTGTGGGCATTACAAGGGCCGCGAAGTCGTTGAAATTGAGGAATAAAATCTAGCAATTCTCAAATGAGCCGTGACCATCGCGGCTCATTGGCGTTAATATATATGATACTTTTTTGCCGGGCATTTGCCCGGCTTTTTTATGCAGAGAGCCGTAATCAAATCGGCTGTCTGCAACCCCAATGCATGAGCATTGGGGCCAAAGCGAAAGGAACACAATAAAATGCTAGATTCAAACCGAACTGCTTTTCTATTTCCCGGCCAGGGATCACAAGAAATCGGCATGGGGAATTCACTCGCACAAGAATATGCTCTTGCTCGAGAGGTATTCGAGGAAGCTGATGCCAGCTTGGGGCTTAAAATCTCCCAACTTTCATGGGATGGGCCCGAGGATAATCTCAACGACACCATCAATACGCAACCAGCCTTGTTGGTACATTCTGTCGCAGCGCTTAGGGTTTTCCTAATGTTGATACCAGAATTTAATCCCGCTTTTGTTGCTGGACATTCAATGGGCGAGTTTAGCGCCCTGGTCGCCGCGGGAGCACTCACTTTTCAGGATGCCTTGAAGCTGGTACGCCGCCGTGGGGAGTTGATGAAATCCGCGGGGGATTCGTCACCAGGAGGGATGGCTGCTATTTTGGGGTTGGATATTCCAACTTTAGATGAGATCTGCTCCCAAGCCAGTACCACTGAGCAAATTGTTCAGGTTGCCAATGACAATTGTCCGGGCCAGGTAGTTATCTCTGGGGAGAAAAATGCCTTGGAACGCGCGATGGCAGCCGCTGGCGAAGCTGGTGCAAGGAAGGTGGTGCCCTTGGCAGTCAGCATCGCAGCACATTCTCCATTAATGACTCATGCTCAGGAAGATTTCAACCAGGCTGTTGGCGTTGCGCCAATCGCTGCTCCCAAGATACCCGTTATTGGGAACGTCAGCGCCAAGCCATTGACAACCCCTGAAGAGATCCGTGAAGATTTACAAGCCCAATTAACTGAGCGCGTGCGCTGGACAGAGACGATTCAATTTTTGCTGGATCAAGGTGTTGATACGTTTGTCGATGTTGGCACTGGAAACGTTCTAACTGGGCTTGTAAAACGGATCAATCGTAAAACCACACGGCTGTCATTGGGTACACCAGAAGATTTCGCAAAAATCATCCAGTAAGGCAAAGGAAGTAGGGAATAAAAGCATGATATTTTCTCCCATGTTCCCCACATAGCACCCACGTACCCTTGCACGTCATTGCGGTATAATTAGCCAGCCATAAGGAGAACTAAATGTCAATTTTTGCTAATCAATCATTTGAAGGCCGATCTGCGATTGTTACAGGTGGATCTCGCGGAATTGGTCGAGCTATTGTCACGTTGCTCGCTCAACTCGGCGCAAATGTGGCCCTAGCAGATAGCTGCTCTGAAACTTCTCAAGCTACCGCTGATGAGATTTCCGAAGCGACCGGTTCAAGAGTGATATGCTCCATGATCGATGTTTCTGATTTCGAAGCAGCGCAAGAAATGGTCAAACATGTCTTGAATGAATTTGGGAAGGTCGATATATTAGTCAATAATGCCGGAATCACGCGTGACGATTTGATCATGCGTATGCCTGAACAAGATTGGGATGATGTAATCAATGTCAATCTAAAAGGAGCTTGGAATTGCTCAAAATCTGTCATCAGAGCGATGATGAAAAAACGCTATGGCCGCATCGTTAATATTTCATCGGTATCCGGTCAAGTAGGTCAGGCTGGACAAACGAATTATTCAGCTTCCAAAGCTGGATTGATCGGTTTCACAAAAGCGTTAGCCAAAGAAGTTGCTTCGCGCGGTATAACAGTTAACGCGGTTGCTCCAGGGTTTGTTCCCACGACGCTAACCAATGATCTGCCCGAAGAATTAGTAAATCAGATGTTGGGTATAACACCAATTGGTCGCATGGGAACACCCGAAGAAATTGCCACAGCAGTTGCCTTCCTAGCTTCTGAAGGCGCTTCCTATATCACAGGCCAAGTATTAGCCGTTGATGGCGGCATGGTAATGATGTGATAATGTTCATCTATCAAGTTACACGCCTTCACAGTAAAATATTTGGGAAAGAACGGAAAATATGAGTACTGAAACTCGCCCGCCTGGCAAAACGACAGTTGCCACCAACGTCTTACTTACAATTGCCCGACTGACCACCCAGCAAGTTGAGGGAGTTAGTCGTATGCATAATTTACCCAGCGGTATGAGCCGCATTTTCCATAAAGGCGACTACGGTGAGGGTGTGCATATCAAGATCGAAGATGATCGCATTTTCGCAGACATTCACGTTGTACTAGAAAATGATGTCAACATCCGAGAAATTAGCCGCAATGTTCAAAATGAAGTCAAACGCGCCTTTTCAGAGATGGTAGGCATGGAAGTAGGCCGGATCAACGTGCACATAGAAAATATCGATTATCCATCCGGTCAAGACGTCCCGCGAGAAAAGCCGGATAACGAATGAAACCCCGTACCAGGGCTAGAGGCACGGCACTACAAGTTCTTTACGAAATCGACCTGGTCGATCATCCCCTCGGGACAGCACTCAAATGTCGACTAGATGAAGCTGAATTAGAGGATCGTCTGGTCGATTTTGTTTCTCTGCTAGTACGTGGTATCTGGCCGATCAAAACTCAACTTGATCAGACGATCGCCGTGCACGCCCCAGAATGGCCTATGGATCAAGTTGCTATCATCGACCGAAATATCTTGCGAATTGCCTTATGGGAATTTGCTGTTAAATGCGATACCCCGGTGAAAGTTGCCATCAATGAGGCTGTTGAATTGGCCAAGTTTTATGGCTCCGAAAGCAGCCCCCGTTTTGTAAATGGCGTTCTAGGAAGTCTGGCATCGAGATTAAACGAGCTCCGCCAGTCCTTTGTGGAACAGTCATCAAACTCTACTGAAAATTAATATGGATTTTCTTGGAATTGGACCTTTAGAACTTGTTTTTGTGCTTTTGATCGCCCTGATTATCTTTGGACCTAAGGATATTATCAAGGCAGGTCGAACCGTTGGGCGCTTCCTGCGTACAATCGTCAAATCTGACAGCTGGAAAGCATTCCAGGAAGCATCGAAGGGGATGAGAAATCTTCCCAACACATTGATGCGAGAGGCTGGTATAGAAGAGGAAGAACTCAAAAATATGACCGGCTTGACCGATTTGGAAAACACAACCAAAGATCTTGATAACCAGATTTCCCCCTGGACAACGCCTCCACCAAAAAATGCCGGCCAACCTGAAATTTCAGAAGAAACGTCCACTTCGGGTACTGAATCCCCTCCAACTGATGCATCTGAAGAAATCCCCCCATCATCCAGCGACACCTAATCTATGCGAAAATTCTTCAATACTCTCTGGCTCATAATAACAGCCCCATTCCGCTTCATATATTGGATCTTCAAAAGAATTTTCATCTGGATCAGAAACGTTTTCAAAGATATCGGAGATCTCTTTGTAGCAGAACCAGAAGATAAACCGATCACAGATACTGTCTCTGTGGCGCTGGATGAACCTAAAGAGTTTTGGTGGGCGATTGTAGAACACCTGGATGCTCTGCGTAAACATCTCTTCCGCGCATTGGTAGTTATTATTTTAGCAGTTGCTGCTTCGGCTTTTTTCGTCAGGGATTTGCTTGACTGGATATCACAACCCGTTGGGGGCATCGAATCGCTCCAGGCAATCGAAGTTACGGAACCGTTGGGAGTGGTCATGCGGGTGGTGTTGCTTGCAGGTTTCGCGCTGGCTTTGCCCTATATCACTTTTGAAATCTATCTATTTATTGCTCCGGGGTTAAAGGTTCGCGCCCGCGTCTTGGGTTTGCTCTCTATCCCGGTGGCGTTTTTATTTTTCGTTGGGGGTATGGCTTTTTCCTACTACGTAATGATGCCCACGGCATTACCCTTTTTGTTGAATTTCATGGATATCCCCACCGCGGTGCGACCAGCCTCTTACATAAAATTTGTCACGGGGTTAATGTTCTGGATTGGGGTAGCGTTCGAATTTCCACTGGTGATCTTTGCCATGGCGGGGATGGGCATCGTGCGAGCCAAAAACCTAGCCCAACAATGGCGTATGGCAATTGTAATTATTGCGGTTCTTTCAGCGGCCATCACACCGACGATAGATCCGATCAACATGGCTTTAGTGATGGGCCCAATGATCTTGTTATACTTCCTTAGCATCGGCCTAGCTTATATCGCTCAGGGCCGACGTGAGCGTGAAATTGAGTGAGATATTGCGACCCAGCCAAATTGCTGGGTCGTTTTATTTGCTAGGTAATGTCGACATTACAGGAATTTGCTGGAGTACGAACCCTTTGACTCTCTCATCCATTTCAAGAGAAGAAATTCCAAGTGTCAACACGGCCTAAGCTTGTTCGTATGGTCAACCGTCGCTGAGACGGCATAATCTATCTACTCAAGGAGGACGTAGCATCATGAGACCTGTCTATGCGATCTCGGGGGGTGTTTCAAAATTCACCAAATCGCGACCCGACAAAACCTTTGGGGCAATTGTCAAAGAAGCCTACGATTACGCCATTGACGACATTGGGCTAGATTTCCCTACTTTCACCCGACTAGTTGATGGCTCTGTAGCATCGTACTTCTCCGACCATTTTACCCGCCAGCTTATGGCTGGCATTATGGCTCAAGACTATCTCGGCCTGGTGCCGAAACCCAGCCACAGGGTTGAGGGGGGCGGTGCGACTGGCGGCCTGTGCTTCCAAGAAGCGTGGAAATCCGTGGCCAGCGGCCATATGGATATTTGTGCAGCCTACGGTTTCGAAACCATGAGCCATGTAGAAACCTGGAAAGGCAACGAATTCATTGCTCTGGCTTCCGACATATCGTTCGATTATCCCGTCGGAGGTTTTTATTCCGGGTACTACGCCATGATGGTCACCCGCCATATGAAAGAATATGGCACAACAGTTGAGCAAATGGCGCATGTCAGCGTTAAGAACCACATCAACGCCTATTTCAACCCTTACGCGCAAAAACGCAACCGCTACACCATCGAAGATGTTCGCAATTCCCCCATGGTGGCCTGGCCTTTGACGCGCTTGGATATCTGTGTGATGTCCGATGGCGCAGCATCGACGATCTTGGTTTCTGAAGAGGGACTCAAGAAACTTGAAGATGAAGGCGCGAAGATAGCTCGACCTTTGGTAAAAGTCACTGGCATTGGGCGAGGCACCGATGCCATGCGCATGTCTGACCGTCCCCATGTTGATTACGATTTCTTCATTGAGAACTATGCTACCCCTCAAGAAAAAGATTCTGATGAGACACTGGCATACTACAAAGAACTCTGGGATCGCGGCACCCGCTACCCCGGAGTGCACTCGTTCCGAGCTGGACGGACTGCTGGAAACATGGCCTACAAACATGCTGGAATTTACGACCCTGTGAAAGAGTTGGATTTCGTCGAACTGCATGATGCCTATACTTCCAGCGAAATCCAAACCTATGAAGACTTGGGGTTATGCAGGTACGGTGAAGGTGGAGAGTTTGCTGCCTCCGGAGAGGCTTTCATGCCCGGCGTTGAGTATGATCTCAATCTCCCCAAACAGCCAACGATCCCCGTCAATCCATCAGGTGGGTTGATCGCCTGCGGTCACCCTGTTGGCGCGACGGGACTAATGCAAGCCGTTTTCGCCATCTGGCAACTTCAGGGCAGTGTCGAACAGCATTTTGGTGACGGTACATTGCAATTGAAAGATGCCCAACGCGGCGCAATCCACAGCCATGCCGGGACTGGTACCTATGTAACGGTCAGCATTCTGGAGCGCGAGTGAGGAGGATATGATGTCTAAACTACCATCGAAACGACCTGAAACCCTCGGCGGATATATTGTTCACAATATTCCCTTCCCTGCGGAGATTACTCCTGAATCACTGGAATGGATCAAACAGATGGCGCCCATCCAGATTGAGCAGCCATATCAAATCACTTATTTACATTCCTATGCCCAAGATAGTCCCTGGTTTGCGGCGCTAACCAATAAGAAACTGCTTGCCAATCAGGACGCAGGATCAGGCTATGCTTATGCCACGCCGCGCGGTCATGATATGTACAGCGGTGACGAAACCAAATGGATTGATATCACAGAAAAAACGGCCAAAATTCACGCTTTTACTGTCTGCCATTTTGGCTCTGAAGAGTTTCTCCCTGAGACTCCCTTTGTGTTGATCCTGGTCGAATTTGAGGGAGTCAACACCCTGTTGTTATCCCGTCTTGTTGGCATAGACCCAATGGAGGCCACACTAGATTGGATCGGCATGGAATTGAAACCGAAATTCCTACGCAACAGCAAGCTCAAGCCAACTGACGTATACTTCGCTCCAGCCTAAACCTTTCAAAAGCATATCTTTAGTTTTCTGGTACCTCCCGCATTTCTTCGATTTGCGGGAGGTCTTCATAAATTCCCCATGGATTTTTCAAAAATCACAGATTACCTGTATGTGGGCAAAACACCTTTACGCAAGGGGTACGAACAATTGCGTGAACTTCGCATTGATTTGATCATCAACATGCGCGTAGAATATCCCCCACCTCGAAATGCACCTATTCAAACATTATGGCTGCCCAGTGCTGACCATCCCTTCATATGGATACCCATCCGGCTGCTCAAACGAGGCGTAGATGCGGCTTTGGAAGTTATTGGTGAGGGGGGCAAAGTTTATACGCACTGTCACGGAGGTGTACATAGAGCGGTGGCGATGGCTAGCTGCATTCTCATTGCACAGGGTCATTCTCCAAAGGAAGCCATGGCTCTTGTCAAAGCAGGTCGCCCAAAAGCCGATCCTGAGATCTGGTATATCCGCAGACAGATTTTGGCTTTTTCAACGAAGTATTCAGACCAAAATGTCCCCTCACGGTAAGAATTACTTCTTGGATTCAAGTATCAAGTGCAACAGTTATGTAAACTTGTCATTCCGAACGAAGAGAGGAATTCCTGAAAATCTGCTTGAATTATTACCATCACGGATACTTGGATCGTTTGGTATCAGGGATTCTTCACTTCGCCTGGTTGAATTACAAACCAGGCTCCGTTCACACCGAAGGTGGGCCGTTGGCCATGACAAAATCTTGCGTGTTCAAAGTCCTATTGACGCCCACCCAATGACACGAATATCTATTTGATTTTCTAGCTACCTATCACTTTAACAAATGAAGAAGAAGGTTGTCGCTGGTTCTTGATAAGATGTAGTTTCCACACAACATTTATCAAGGAGAAACCGATGCGAAACAACCTTCAGATTTATAATAGCTTACTCAATCAGATT
>JADHTJ010000003.1 GCA_016785015.1 Anaerolineales bacterium | reverse complement strand
TATGTCCACGAAGCTGCTTCCCCGAATGGAGAAACGCGACAAACTTTACATGGCGGTGTAGTTGAAATCCATGTGGGGGCCGGCGCTAATTTGCGCTTTGTCGAATTGCAATCTCTGGGTGACAATGTGTGGAATTTTACTCACGAGCGCGCCCGCGTCGAAAGCGATGGGAACATCGATTGGATCTTCGGTGCCATTGGTACAAAATTGACTAAGAATTTCTCAGACCTTGATCTCGTTGGCAAAGGCGCCAATGGCCGCATGTCCGGCTTCTATTTTACAGATGGTTCCCAACATTTAGATCACGATACACAGCAGAATCATATGGCCGCACATACAACCAGTGATCTGTTATTTAAGGGTGCCTTGAAAGAAGATAGTCGCTCGGTTTGGCAAGGTATGATCTATGTTGCCCCTGGCGCGCAGCAAACTGATGGCTATCAAGCCAATCGTAATTTGGTGTTGAGCAATAATGCTCGGGCTGACTCGATCCCTGGCCTCGAAATCATGGCTGATGATGTGCGTTGTACGCATGGCGCAACTGTTGGCAAGATCGACCCGGAACTGGTTTTTTACCTGCGCAGCCGTGGAATATCTACTGAGCAGGCCGAGCTTCTGGTTGTTGATGGGTTCTTCGACCCAATCATGCAGCGCATCCCCTTTGATGGTGTCCGAGAACGTTTTCACGAGGCAATTTTGGAGAAGATGGGGGCGCAATAACAATTTTTGTTATATAATATGAAATTTGTTATAGCGGAAATTACTAGTAGTTTTGGAGGTTGATTTGGCTGGATTACCTTTTTCCTCTCCCCCCGATACAAATCGTGAATACGAAGTCGGTGATGTGGTAGAAGTTTTGTGTGATCATGATAATGTTGAGAAAGAGCGCATCCGAGGTTGGCTCGAAGGTGTCGTAGTTCAAGTGGATGATAAGTTGGTCGCGGTTCAATTTCATGGAAATGTATACCTTACCAACGGTTGGATGGTTCCCGATCACGTTCTTTGGTGCCCAAAGGAAGCCACGAATATGCGCCACCCTAAGCGAACCCGTCGAGGGGTAAAGAAATAATCGAAGAATGTGGCTAAGCAGCCACATTCTTTCTATATACTGAAATATGACATTGAACGAGCAAAAATTGGCTGCACTTGATATCCAAAAGATCAGGGGTGATTTTCCTATCCTTAATCGCGAAGTTAGATCAGGTATTCCTTTAGTATATTTAGATTCGACTGCCACGAGCCAGAAACCTCTCCAAGTGTTGAGTGTTATGGATGATTATTATCGGAGATCAAATGCCAATATTCATCGTGGAATTCATGTTTTGGCAGAAGAGGCCACCGGAGCTTACGAATCGGCTCGTGAGAGGATTGCCGCTTTTATAGGCGCAGCTACGCCCAAAGAGGTGATCTACACCCGTAACACCACGGAATCGATCAACCTGGTCGCTCAAACCTGGGGACGTGCCAATCTCGAAAATGGGGATGTAGTCATTCTGACCGAGATGGAACACCACTCTAATCTCGTCCCCTGGCAAATCCTGGCTGCCGAACGAAATTTGCGCTTGGAGTTCATTTCCGTTACCCCAGATGGTTTGCTCGATCTTGAATCATATACTGAATTGCTGAAACTTGATCCTAAGATTGTGGCATTTACACACATGTCTAATGTGTTGGGAACCATCAATCCCGCACGCGAGATTATTCAAATGGCACACACTGTCGGTGCGTTGACCCTGGTCGATGCTGCTCAATCTGTGCCGCATATCCCTGTTGATGTTCAGGCATTGGATTGTGATTTCCTGGCCTTTTCAGGCCACAAGATGTGTGGTCCCACGGGTGTTGGTATTTTGTATGGTCGTCGGGAATTGTTGGAAGCGATGCCACCATTCTTGGGTGGCGGAGAAATGATCAAGCGTGTTGAGCTGCGATCCTTCCAGAACAATGAGCTTCCGCATAAATTCGAGGCAGGCACACCCGCAATTGCTGAGGCAATTGGCTTGGGCGCAGCTGTGGATTACCTCGCTGAGATTGGCATGGATGCCATTGAGCAGCACGAACAAGAGATCATTGCTTACGCTTTGGAACGTCTCGAAGAAATCCCAGGAGTGAAAGTATTTGGACCCGAAGCGCAATATAAAGGCGGCGTAGCAGCCTTTACTCTTCCAGAAGCCCACGCCCACGATATTTCCCAAATCTTAGATTCTGATGGCGTTGCAGTTCGAGCAGGACATCATTGTGCTATGCCTCTGCATAATAAATTTGGTATCACTGCAACAGCAAGAGCCAGTTTTTACTTATATAATACAGAGGAAGAAGTAAACAAACTGGTCGATGGGATTTATAAAGTAAAAAAGATTTTTGCCTGAGTAACTTGAACTTTGGCACTTCAAACTTCATATGGATGATCTTTACCGAGAACTCATTATTGATCGATATAAAAATCCCCAATTCCGCGGGGAGCTAGATCCTCACGATATCACCTTCGAGGATGATAACCCCTATTGTGGAGATCATATCCGTGTTGATGTCCGCCTCGATGAAAATAATATTGTCACAGAAGCTGTTTACAGCGGCGAAGGCTGTTCGATTTCACAAGCCTCTGCGGATTTGTTAATCGAGTCAATTCACGGGAAACCCCTCGATGAGGTGAAGGCACTGACCAAAGAGGATGTGCTTGAATTATTGGGCATTGAGTTGGGACCCGTACGGCTAAAGTGCGCTCTCTTATCTCTGAAAGTACTTAAAGCCGGAGCATATGGGCTGGGTGAAGCCAGCGACGATTTAGTGACCTAGGATGTATAATTACACGCAGATAGACCCAGATAAATGCGAATTTGTTGCTATTGCAGGTGTCGATGAAATCCCAAACGGTGAGCGTTTGTTTGTAGAGGTCGATCAAGAATTTATCGTTGTTTTCAACGTTGCTGGGAATTATTACGCCATTGCCGATCTTTGCTCCCACGATGATGGCCCATTGGGCGATGGCGAAATCGAGGAGTATGAAATCGCCTGTCCCCGTCACGGGGCGCGATTCGATGTCCGCTCAGGAGAAGCTCTCACGCTTCCCGCAGTTGAAGGGATTCCGGCATATCCGGTGAGAGTAATTGAAGACCAAATTGAAGTTGGGTTTCCGCTAGAATAAGTGGCACTGAGAGGGGGGCGGATACAAGGTCAGGTTTGATGTTTAATTACCAGGCTTTACTCATAGAAAGTTTTGTCAAAGAACTCAAAAATGCCTATCATCAGACATATAGCGCATTAGAGCCGCAATTTGCCAATGTTATTGAGTGGACTGGCCGATTGGCATTGGAGAACATTGCCAACTCAGATGCACTATATCACAATGTTGAACATACCATCCTTGTAACTTTGGTTGGTCAGGCTATCCTGAAGGGTAAGCATCTTTCAAGAGGGGGAGTGGCTCCCACCGATTGGTTGCATGTGATCATGGCAATCCTCTGTCATGATATTGGTTATGTCAGGGGCGTTTGTCAGGCTGATAGTCGAGGGGAATACGCCACCGGCATAGGGGAAGAAACTGTTCAACTACCCGATGATGGTACCGATGCAATTCTCACCCCTTATCACGTTGATCGCAGTATGCTTTTCGTGCGCGAGCGCTTTGGTTCTGGTAGATTAGAAGAGGCCGTTGATGCTGAATTAATAGCCTCGTACATAGAGCGCACACACTTTCCAGTGCCTGATGAACCAAAATACCAGGAAACTGGCGATTTTGCAGGCTTGGTGCGTGCGGCTGATTTCATCGGTCAATTAGGCGACACCAACTACTTGCGCAAGATCCCAGCCCTTTATTACGAATTCGAAGAAACGGGGGTCAATCAGCAGATTGGCTACAAAAGTCCTGGTCATATGCGTAGCAATTTTACGCGTTTTTACTGGGATGTTGTTTTTCCGTATCTAGGGGATGCACTGCGCTATCTTAATGTCACCCAGGAGGGTAAGTTGTGGGTGGCCAATCTTTATGCACACGTGCACGAAATCGAGCACGATTTGGGGCAGAACGGGATTTAGTTATTTCCAACCCACAGCATAAAAAGTTGGTACATAGAGCACTCGTTCGCCATTCTCACGGGAAGTCTTGTCAATTTCTTTAAAGACATTTAGGGATTCTGAATCCCTAAATGTCTTTTCTAAGTCTGATTCCAACACTGCCCATTCCAGATTAACTTCATCTTTTGACAACGCGCCCATCCATTGTGCCCCCAGGACCCCACTCTCAATATTGATTAGGCCAGCTTCATTGAAGAGCGCACTTAGTTTTCTCCCCATAAAGGGATCAGCACCTTGGGATCGGAGTGATTCGATTTGCCATTGGCCGATTTGCTCTAATTTTTGGGGGTAGTCAATACGACCGCCGTAATCTGGTTCGGCCAGGGCCACCACAGTACCACCAGGATTGGTCACGCGCACCATCTCGGCAAGCACCTTTTGGGGATCAGCTACCCACATCAGGGTGAAATGACATTGGGTGATATCGAATCTATCTTTTGGGAAGGGAAGTTGGTGTGCATCCCCCTGAGAGAGTAGTACACCATCCTTGGTTTGAGCCAACTCCAATCTCTCGTGCTGAATATCCACCCCAAAAATTTGCACATCGCTCAAGGAGTTCAATTCTCCTAAAAGCGCGCCTGTTCCACATCCCACATCTAAGATTTGTTCAGCTTCGGATAATCCAACACGAGGGTATAAGTAGCGGCGTAAATCTTGCGTCCAGCGCGCTTGTTGTTCGAACCGTTTGTGCCAATCGAGTGTGGATAGGGTCATTTCAAGAAGTTCGGTACAATTGGGTTATACAGGCATCATTGTACCAGTGAAGTAAATTCGATTGGCAAAGCGAAGGAACCTGAAATGAACTTATTTAGGTCAATGCGAGAACGGTTTGGAAACTTGTTCGGTGCCGTGATAGGCTCAATCGCCCTTTTAGGGTGTGGACTGCTATTTGCGTTGGTGTTTGCCCCTCAACAAAAACTGGAAGCGCGGCGCATTGAGCGTTTACCAATCATGGATGCGGAAACCGTGACCAGTGCAACTGATGGTGAGGAGATTTTAATAACCGGCAGGGTAGAGGGTGATGCATTGCCCGAAGTGCGAGAATTCATCGCTTATGCGTTAGAAGTGTGGAACGTGACGCCCGCCGACGCTGATGACCCGGATGATGAACCGAACGGTTCTTGGGAAGATGTCAAGACGATCTTGCCTGAATTAAAGCTGAATATGGGTGATGAAAAAGTGCCACTTCTCAGCGCAGAAAATGTAACCTTTGGCGGGGCGCTGCATGAAGAGATTGTTCGTAGTTCTGGAAATCTCTCTGCCGAGTCTGAAGGCGAGTGGCTGGCGGATGGCACACAACGCTATAAGGGCTTGTATTTTGGCGATCTGACAACAGTATTGGGTGTGAAGGCATCGATTGGTGGGGTAATCCCTGATGAGCTATTTGCCGGGGATCGTGTGACCTTTATTGAGAGCCAGCATGAAGCGGCTAAAGGCTTGTTGATCGCAGGGGTTTCGATGGTGGTATGTTCCCCCGTTGTGTTAGTTGGTGGTATTCTTTCTGCGATCTTTGGCCGGCGGCGGAGATAAAAAAGCCGCGCTCTTAATAAAAGAACGCGGCTACTGTTACTTGATAAGTTACACTAATTGATTATCTTATCCCAATCATCTTGCAGCAAATTCCCCAAAACCTGATTGACGCCTTGGGTGGGAAGTACATCCCCATCGGGCTCAACATATAGCCAGGCCCGTCCTGCTCCTTGAGGAGGTTCGTCTTCGGCTGTCTCTAAAGCGATGGGGTTGTGAGTGGAATAGGGCACGGGAACATCCCAAACCAAGGAAAGCCCAAACTCGGCAGCCAGATCAGCGGTGGTTTGCAGAATTTCGTTGAGATCAGGAGAACTTTCACTGAGCGAGAGGGCGTTGACGCCCATGTTGGCCAGTCGTTCAAGGAGAGCTGAGGCTGATGCCGCATTCTCTTGGGTAAGTGTCAGATGGACAGTGGTATGTAAATCCTGGGGCAAAACATTGTCAAGCGCGGCCCAGGCACTTTCGTCTTCGGGGTGCAGTAGGACCATCAAATGGTCGAGACCGGTTTGCAGCAAGGCATTGAGATAATCGTTATCAGCCAACTTGAGTCCATCGGTAAGCAGACCGGTGACCTGGCCGTTGGCCTCGGCGTGGGCGATCAGGTCGGGGAGATCGTTACGTAGCGTTGGTTCTCCACCAGTGAAGACGATGTGCGGAATGCCGATCTCCCAGGCTTTGTCGATGATCGTGCTCCACTCTTCTGTAGAGAGTTCGTGGTCGACGCGCTTGGTGGGGGCTGCATCGGGGTCTGCGCCCTCGGGGAGGCGGTATGTCAGGGCACAATCCAAACGATAGGGGGCAGTGATCTCTCCAGCATAGGGATCATCACGCTCGAAATCGAAGAAGGTGATCGGATCCAAATCCGGGATATCGATCATCGTCAGTAAGCGTTCCTTGAGATCCTTAAAGTCTTCTAGGGCTTGATTTTTTGAAACTTGGTAGCGGGTGGCAATCTGGCTAGCAGCGACATCATCTGGGGAATTCTGGACCAAGTGATAGGCGTATTCGGCCGCAGTCTGATTGAGATGCAGCACAGTAGATGCATTTACGATAAGCAAGCCACCGCCATCGGGTTCCAGTCGAAGATGCAGGCGATACGGGAAATCTGCATCAGGAGGTGCCTGATAGTGAAAGATTCCCACTGGCAACGGTTCTTTCTGGACGAACAAATTGCGAACGGCTTCTCGAATACTGGTCATGGTGGTCTCCTGATTCAGTGGTCAGTTGTCAGTGGTCGGTGGACAGTGACTAGCTGACCCATGCTATGGACGAAATCAAATAAATACTAACTCCTGATGCAATCAACCCTAATCCGGTTCCGGCGAGGGTGTCTAGAGGAAAGTGGACGCCCATGGCGATGCGTCCCAGGGTGACGATTAGAGCAATGATACTTGATCCAACGATAAATACAGGTGATAGGCCAAACACAAATGGGATTGTTAATGCCAGGAACCAGATGCGCATGGCATCGCCACTGGGGAAGGATGCGTCTTTGGGTTTACGAGGTTGCGCCATGATCGCATCGGGGATCAAAATATAAGGACGTGGACGTTTGAAAGTTCTTTTTATGCTCCACTCCACGATTGCAGCCGCGGCGAGAATGATTGCAACCATAATCCCAATTTGAAGATCGAAGAGCAGGAAGATTACAAGACAAACCAATGTTAAAGGTGTGCGGCCTAAATGCCAGATTACTTGAAAAACAGAATTTGCACGGCGCAGGCTTTTGTGCATAAAGCGGAAAATACGCGCATCGAGCAGAGCCAGTCTAGGGCTCATGTGCGCGATACCTAGAAGGAATAACAATACGCCCAAAAGAATTGTGAATTGTGAATTGACAATTGGCAATTGATAATTCATCATTCATAATTCTCCATTCACAATTAAATCCGGCCAGGCAGGGTAATACATCAACCACTGTTCAGGGGTCTTGCGAATGACTTCTTCGATCTGGGTGAGTACTGCCTCAGCATTTTTGCGAATCTCAACGTCTGGATCAGCATCTGGAATCATGGGGATCGGGTCCGAAACGTTAATGCGATATTCGTTGTTGCCTAAATATTGTGCAGCGGCGACCACCACAGGAACTTCCGCTGCTAGAGCCATGCGGATATGCCCCGCAGGAAGCGGGCTGGGATGACCGAAAAAGGTCAATTTATGGGCTTTCCTGCGGATTGGACGGTCAACCGCGGTGATCACTGCACCTCCCTGGCGCATATATTCAATCGCTTCTTGGTGAGTCTTTTCATCGCGAACGGGAGTGATTTCTAACCCTGTTGATGCCCTGATCTCATTTTGCAGTTCATAACCACCAGGGGGATTTCCATAGGTGAGTACTTTTCCGCGCAAGCCATGGTAAGCCAATGCCAGAAGGGCGATGTCAAAAGCGCTTATGTGGGGAGCAACAATGAAAGCACCGGGCGTGTCTGACTGACTGATTTTCAGTAGCTTTTCGATAGATGGAGTTAGTGGGCAAAGTTCTTTGATGCCCTCAGGATTCATCAAATTATGGTAGAGATCTACAAAGCAGTGTCCAGCATGGGCGAAGACAACGCATGTGATCTGGTCGAGTTCCTCTGGTGATAGGTTCTCTCCCCTCACAATTTGCTGGTTGGCGCGGATCGCTTTCGTCATTGTATTATCGCGTTTGGAAAGTTTGTTTGCTGCAAAATCTGCAATGCGATAACCAATGCTTGGGGGCAGGGTTCGTCCAATCCACAACCCCATGTTGACGCCGAAGCGGCTGTTAGTGATTGACTGAAAATCTAGTTTCATTATTCTCGTATAGCTTCTGTTGAAGACGGATTTTTTAAGAAGCGGTACCCTTCGATCAATACTGGTAATCCACGAGCGATGGTGAAGGTAATACTCAGCCAAGAGAGTATCAGGGCAGCAAAATGCACAGTTGATTCCCAATCAGATCCCGAAGTGCGCAATCCCAAATTGAGCGTCAGAAATGCGAAGGCAAACCCTTTGGCAATGCCATAGCTGTCGCGCATGAATCGCGATGAAACCAAGAAGCGACTAATAGGATGTCTGACTTGTTCGAAGGCTGCAAGACCATCTTTCATGCCAACGGCCCTCACAGCATCAACGGTGGTGCCTCGGGTGATCACAATGAGGGGGATGACAATTGGGATCAATCCAAGATGGGCAAAGACCACCCACAGAATGATCTCGAATGTGCGATCTGTGGCGATATCCAGCACGCTGCCCAATAAGCTCACCTCGCCGCGTGCCCGGGCGATCAAGCCGTCAAACATATCCATCAGAATGATGAAAACTATAAACGGCACACACCAAAATTGGAGAATGGCGTTGTTTGTATAAAGCAATGCTACATAAACGAATAGCAGAGGGAAACGAAGCAGGGTAATGAAATTTGCCATATTTTTTAGATAGAGATCAACTCAATGTTTTCAATTGGGATTATGGATGATGGGTCTGCTTCTAAAGCCAGAGGACATCCGCCGCCGCACTCGCCTAATACTGCACAATCTGCACAAGCATCGGGAATGTAATCTCTTTCTCGGATCGAGGTGGAAAGCGTGTGATTCCATATAGAGTCCCAAGGATCATCCAGAATATTGCCCAATTGTTGGTAATACGATTGACAGGGCAGTACGCCCCCATCAGGCTCCACGCACATATTGTAGAGGGCCGCGGTGCATCCTTTGACTCCAAGGTCGAACTGCATGGGGTCGAATTGACAGTATTGCGTCGGCGTGTACCAGATCAGGCGTTGTCCGTGGGCTTCAGTTTTCTGGCGCGCCAAATCGAGTAATGCAGGCAATTCACTTTCTCTTAGACCCGTACCAACCGACAACCCGCGCCCCGAGTAGATCAGGGCGTTCAACCCCACTGTTGGGACTCCTAAACCCGCCAAGAAATCGAGAGTTTCATTAAGAGAACTGTAATTATCTTGCAGCATGGTGGTGTTGGTCATCACGAAGAGTGGGCTGGCGAGTACATTGCGCAGACCCGCAATAGTTTGATTCCATGCACCGTGTTTTCCAACCATCTGGTCGTGGATTTGTGCGTCATGGGACTCAACCGTGATTTGGATGTGATCCAGGCCGGACTTTACGAGGGCTTCTACGAAATGGGGATCGCTTAGCCTCCGGGCATTGGTATTGACCCCAGTGATCTGGCCATTAGATTCCGCGTGGGCGATCAGCTCTGGAAGATCGTCTCGTAAGGTTGGTTCGCCTCCGGTGAAAACGATATGCGGGATGCTCAATTCCCAACAGCGGTCAATGATCTCCTTCCAAGTCTGAGTGGGCAATTCAGGATAATCGCGCGGGCGAGCATTGTAGCAGTGTGCACAATCGTCGTTGCAGCGATACGTCAGTGCCAGATCCATACGATAGGGAGCCATGGGACGGGCACTGAAGGGTGCAACGATTTCCAATTCGTCCAAGGTGCAGGCTAGGCAACCATCTGGGCGCAGGATTACTTCAAGATCGTTGAGAAAATGCGTATAGTCAAGTTGGGCCAGCTTCTTGGGTACATTGTAGGTGCGCTGAATCTGGCGGATGGCCTTTTCTCTGGAAATTTCTTCGAGGGTCAGGTATGCCATCAGCGTGGCCGTTGGGTTGAAATGCACCACCTGATTGGCGTTAACAATCAATGTGCCGTGTCCATCAGGATCGACGCGCAGATGGATGCGCGAGTGCTCTTCTGGAGTTTCACGGGTGAAGTGATGCAAACCAGGTGGCGGTAATGCTGTACTGACGGCTGATGGCTGACGGCTGACCGCAGATTTGAGATTTGTAATTAAAGATTGAATCCCGTTAATCATATTTTCTATCCACTAATCACCATTAACTACCCACTGATTATCGTCCACCACCTGCACAGGCACAGGCGCATCCAGCGCAAGCACAGGCGCAAGCACAACTGCTGCCACCGCTGCTGCTCCAGCCGCTACCTGAGGAGGATGACTTGGGAACAGGGTTGGTTTTATTAGTAATGCGGTTGGTGAAGTTAGTGACATTGCCAACCACGTCGCTGGCGAAGCCCTGCATGCCGCCAACCACTGAGGCGGCAAACTCTCCACCTGGCAGGTTGGGCATGGAAGGCGCGGATTGGCCGCTGCCAGATCTACCACCAGTAGCCATGGGTTTCGGTGTTACTGACCTTGAGCGACCCCAGCCTGGATCGTAGCGATGCCACCACATGGGTACAAAGACGGGTCCGGTGCGAAATACATCTTCGGTACGGCGGTCGAAATCTTTATCGAGCATGGTCCAGCCCATATGCTCGTCGTATTTCTCACTGCGGATTTCGGGAGTTTCGGCCTCCTCGACTTGCTGCCAGGCTTTGCGCATGATGCTTTTGTAGTATGCGACCGATTCTTTATGGCTGAAGCCCTTCATTTTTTTGCCAACATTTTTGATCAACTTGACCATCAGATCTTGAAGGTTTAGAGTGCGTTGTTTCTTACTCCCTTCGGAGAAAGCGTTTAGGAAATCGCGCTCATAGTAGCGCAGTTTTTCAGGCAAGGGCGTAGTAACATCTAATTTCAGGGGATCACGCGAAACGACGCTGGCGGCATCCTTCTTCAAAACGGCGAATAAGATCATTGTCAGAACTTTGTCGGCGGGTTGTTCCATCAGAATCCCCGCTTCGACAGCTGTTAGACCGCGTTTGATGCCATGCCCCTCGATGCGGATCTTGGGAGGCAGGTATTTCATTTTTCGTTTGCGAGCGCTGGTGGCTCCAGCCCAGGTGATTAATGCGATCAAACCGAAGATACCACCGCAGCACAAGAAACCAGTGACTGCTTCTGGATCGATGCCTAAGCGTTCAAATAAGCCTGGGGAGACAATTGTGCTTGCGGGAACATAGGTTTTTGGGAAGGATGAGCCAAACTTGTATTGGGTATGGGCATTGGCGTTGGTGTTGCGCCAGGTGTAGGCCACTCGACCTTCCTGATCGAGGGCTGTGGCTGGTTCTGATGGCCATCCAGAAGGCGATGCATGCCAGCGGGGCTCGTCTGGCTGTACGCCAGGGGGTAAGTGGAAAGTTACCTGTAGGTCTGTCGATCCATAAACATACTCAGAGCCAAACCAGGTGGGGCTGAAAACGGCACTAGCGTAATTGCTGTCATCGCTGTCGACGAAGAGTACACCGCGAATGCTTGTAACCTTGACGTGCACGCGACCGGTTTGGCCTGGTTTTATGGCATTACTTCCCAATCCTAATGCCACGCCGCTGTCGACGTAGGGAGAGTATTCGATATTGAGGATTGGATGGCCATCCACCTCTGCGCTGACATTAGAAAGGCTGTAATTGTCGTTGGGGAATCCCACATCGACGAAATCAATGGGAGAAGCGCTAGGGCTGTTGCTGAAGACGAAGACGTAATCAAGAGTTTGGGTGCCGTCTTCCTCCCAAAAGACATTCACAATCTCTTGATCTAGGCTGAAGTAATATGTTTGCGCCAGCGCGCTAATCGGGAGGGCGAATAACAGGATCAGCAATAATGCTGAGGTGAGTAATCGCTTATTCATTTTGCATTCTCCTCAAGGTTCAACGTTTGAACGTTTTTACCACTTCGGTTCTTCGGTTATTTGATAGGTTGTATTACAGAATGGGCAGCTGACTGTTGGAGCACCTGCCAGCATTTGGATGTTATCGGCCGTGAGGGAGCCTCCACAAGATTGACATTTGAGCGTATCGAGGCTGACATCTCCGGGTAGATCAATTTTCAAGGTAACGCCTTCGCCGTGCTCTCCGGCAGTAGATGTTTTCTTTCGACCGGCGAACCAAATAACCCCAAATCCGATTACAACGCTAATGATTCCGACAAGGAGCCATCCAATTTGCCCCTCAGGGCTGAAAGTAGCCCAAATGAACAGAACACCGAAGAAGATCAGTATGGCAGCGAAGATATAGGCAATGACTTTTCCAGCAGACATAAGAGAACCTCCATTCCCTAATATTATCCAAATTAGTTGTCATTCTGAACGAAGTGAAGAATCTCTGATCTTTGAGCGGGAGATCCTTCGTTCACTCAGGATGACAAAGAATAATCTTTTCAAACAATATAACGAATTAAAAATTTCGAAGTTGCAGTGTGGAAAGTGTAGCATTTTCTCCTTGGGAAATCAAATTGCTTTTGTCACAATTCTGGGAATTAATAAAAAAAACTGGCTCTTCTATTCAGCGAGAGCCAGCAGCGGTGTGATTATCTCAATTAGTCATCTAAGAATTGTTCGTCGTCGGATACATCAATATCCTTGAGTTTTCCAGTGGCCACATAACGTGTGCGCTCACAAATATTGGTGACGCGGTCGGCAACGCGTTCGAGATTATGGGCTACCCAAAGTAGCAAAGTCGCCCCGTCGATGGTTTCGGGATTAGCCATCATACAGGTAAGCAGTTCTCGATACACCTGATTATAAAGATGGTCAACTTGATCATCTTCACTGGGGATTTCTAAGGCTGTATCGACATCTGCTTCAACGAAGGCACCCAAAGCACGATGGAGCATATCAGCTGTGAGGTCGGCCATTTTGGGGATATCGATTAACGGCTTGACTGGGGGCTCATCGCCAAGCCGAGAAGTTATCAGCGCGATTCCTTTGGCATAGTCGCCCATGCGCTCAATTTCCCCGGCAACTTCAATAATCGAAGCCAAAATTCGTAGATCACTGGCCATGGGTTGTTGGGTGGCAATAACAGTAACGGTGCTTCTCTCTATCTTATAACGTCTTTTATTGATCTTTTTATCGCCTTCATAAATCTTTTTGGCTAATTCTTGATCGCGTTTTTTGAGGGCCCTAACTGAGTCGAGGATTGCTTCCTCGACCATACTGCCCAAAGTAAGGACATCATCAAGCAGCCCTTGTATCTTCTTATCTAATGTCTCTCTAGTCATGTTTTTTGCCTTCCTAACCTTACTACGAACCAATATTGGCAGGACTTACGAACTTGGGGTAGCCAGCCCAACCATGTTGGGCATAGAACAGGTAATCCGACACCCAACGCGGTTGGGTTCCTACCCTGGAAATGCACAAACTGCGTAAGTCCTAATTGGTTTAAAATTATAGCATTATTCAGTCCGTTAACAATGTTTGACCAACCAATAATTCTCCCCTACAATGGTTTAGGTTGATAATCCAACCATACTACCCAAAGCGACCCTCCACATAATCTTGTGTGCGCGCATCTTTGGGATTGATGAATAAACTATCACCCTGGGCGTATTCTACCAATTCTCCCTGCAGGAAAAATGCGGCGTAATCTGCGGTGCGAGCAGCCTGTTGTACGGAGTGGGGTACCAGGATGATGGTGTACTCTTCTTTTAGTTCTTGCAGGGATTCTTCAACTTTCCCAGTAGATATAGGATCGAGGCCACTGGTGGGTTCATCCAACAAGATGACCTCTGGTTCAAGGGCCAATACCCGGGCCAGACATAAGCGTTGCTGCTGCCCTCCAGAGAGAACTACCGCCGGTTCTTCCAGTCGATCTTGAACTTCATCCCACAGGGCAGCTTGCTGCAGGCTGCGTTCGACAGCTGCATCCAGCGTAGTGTTGTCCTTTTCTCCAGCTACTTCTAATCCATATGTCAAATTCTCACGTATGCTCATCGGCAGCACAACCGGTCGAGCGAAAACCATACCCACACGCCGCCGTAATGCTATGACATCAATTTTAGGGTCTAGGATGTCTTCTTCATCGAGCAGAACACTCCCTTCGATTTGAGCAACATCTGTGAGATCGTTTAGGCGATTGAGAACTCTCAGCAGGCTGGATTTACCACCGCCCGCAGGACCAAACATCACAGTGATCGCGTTCTTGGGAATGTCCATGCTGATTCCCCGCAAAGATTCATTGCCGTCGGAGTAATGTAAAGTGAGGTCCTTGATCTTGATTTTGGGTGTCTTTATCTTTTTCATAAGGACCCTACCATTGACGACGGGCGCGCGCCCGAGAGCGGATGATGGTAGCGATGACGTTCATGCTGAGCACGAATACCAACAATACTAACGCAGTACCATATTGAATTTTTATGGGCATCCCTGGAACTTGCGTGGAGATAACGAACAGATGGTACGGTAAGGCCATGGTGGCGTCCAAGGGGGTGTTTGGCAACCTGGGCAAGAAAAAAGCCGCTACAGTAAACAGAATTGGAGCCGTTTCCCCCGCGGCTCGTTCCAAACCTAAGATGACACCTGTTAGCATACCTGGTAGCGCTTGTGGTAGCACGATCCGGCGGATGGTCTGCCATTGAGTAGCACCAACAGAAATGCTCACTGTGCGGAAAGCCTGGGGAACAGCTCGTAGCGCTTCCTCGGTGGTGCTGATGATCACTGGGAGGGTCATGATCGAAAGTGTTAAAGACCCAGCCAGGATACTGGTCCCAAAATTCAGGAAAAGTACGAATAATCCTAACCCAAATAGACCGTACACAACGGATGGAATGCCTGCCAGGTTAATGATGGCAATGCGAATCAAACGTGTCCAGCGGTTATCGGATGCATACTCCGAGAGATAGATTGCTGCACCGATGCCTAAGGGAACAGCAAAAATTGCTGTTCCTAGTGTCAGGTATAACGTACCCACGATTGCAGGCCAGATACCCCCGGCGCGCATTCCCTCGCGAGGGAAGCCTACGATAAACTCTCCAGAAATAGCCGGTGAGCCGAGAACAACGATATAGATGACTACGGCCAAAATTGGAATGACTGTAAATACAGTCATCAAAGTCAAGAAGCTAAAACCCAGACGCTGGGTGAAATAGCGTGATTGTGAGGAAGTTGAAGAAGCCATGATTATGAAAGAATGCGTTCCTGGCGCTTGCGCTGGCGGAATACCACCGCCGATGCTGTCACATTGACTATCAGTGATATGAGAAAAAGGACGATACCAATGAAGAACAGAATGTGGTAGTGCACACTGCCATTAGCGACTTCACCCATTTCGGCGGCGATTGTCGCAGTCATGGTTCTAGCGGGGGCAAAGAGGGCGCCTAATCCCTTGGGTAACACGGGAGCGTTACCGGTGACCATCATTACTGTCATGGTTTCGCCGATGGCGCGGCCAACCCCCAACATGATGGCTGTAAGTACTCCCGAACGGGCTGCGGGCAAGGTCACTCGCCAGATGGTCTGCCATTCGGTAGCGCCCAGCGCCAGCGAAGCGTCACGATAAGATTTCGGCACCGCGTCCAGGGCATCTTCGGAGACAGACACAACCGTTGGGATAGCGATGCCACCCAAAAGGAGTGAGCCAGCCAATGCTGTCAATCCGGTAGGTAGATCCAGGAAAACTCGCAGATAGGGAGATAAGACCAGTATCCCCAAAAACCCTAAGACAACCGAAGGAAGGCCACCTAAAACTTCTACCAAGGGTTTAAGGATTTCCCTCATCCAGCGGGGAGCGATCTCGGAGATATAAACCGCCGCGCCAACTCCAAAGGGGACTGCGATCATTGTTGCTCCGATGGTGACGATCAGCGATCCCCCAATCAGGGGCAAAATGCCAAAATAATCTTCAATCGGGTACCAGCGAGTCGCAAACAAGCTTTTGAATTCGACTTCGCTTAGCGTTGGTAAGCCCTCCCGCAACAGGAAGAAAAAGATCAGTCCGACGAATACAATCGCTGAATAGCCTGAAATCTTGATCAGGCGGGTGATGATATATTCGCGCCAGTTGAGAGCACTTTGCATAAGAGCCTCGTATTGCTTAAGGATTTATGGGCACAAACCCAAGTTCAGTGACAATAGTCTGTGCTTCGGGGGATAATATCCAAGCCAGATACTCTTCGATCACGCCGGTCGGTTGACCATTAGAGTACATATAAAGATCTCGGGCGATGGGGTATTCCTCATTGTTAACACTGTCCGCAGAGGGCAAGACATAACCTATTTCAGGATCAGCAGAAACGGCGATGACTTTCATTTCATGAGTAACATAACCAAGCCCGTCATACCCGATGGCATTAGGGTTGAGGCGAATTTCTGCGCCGATGCCCTCAGACGAAGGCAGCAAAAGCGTATTTGTGGAGAAGAGTGTTTTATTTTCTTTTTCTCCGAGACGAAGAACTTCTTCCAGAAAATAAACATGAGTTCCAGAATTTGTTTCGCGTGAGAGGCGCACAATGGGGCGATCATCGCCCCCGACTTCGCTCCAATTATTGATCTTCCCGCTGTAGATATCTGAAATCTGCTGTAGGGTTAGTTCGTCAACGGGATTTTCCAGGTTGACGATCACAGCGATGGCATCGCGAGCGATGACGAATTCAATCGGGTCACTCCCATTGGCTTGAGCGGACTCGATCTCTTCAGGTTTGATCCGCCTGGAGGCGTTGGCGATATCGACCGTGCCGTTGATCAACGCCGCGATACCCGTACCAGAGCCGCCCCCTGTGACCGAGAGACGCACCTCAGGACGAATTTTCTGATAGCGCTCAGCCCAGGCCAATGCCAGGTTGACGATAGTATCAGAGCCTTTATTTTCGATGGTTTGGGAAGAAGTTTGGGGGTTGGTGGTATCGGATGTTTTGGTCCGAGAACCGCATCCTGAAAGTAGAAAAATCAACAATACTAATAAGATAAAAATCCGTTTCATTGGTTTGGGATTATAGTCTCAAACCAGTCGGTACACAAGAGGATGATGAATATTTTTAGGTTCAGCGATAGAAATATACTACGCAATGATCCCTCCGTTGAGTATAATCATGCCTATGAATGACAATGCGCTCACTTTCAGGATTCGTAATTTGGATTTTTACTATGGTCCAAGCATCGCCTTGAGCCAGATCAATATGGATATCCTTCCACAGCATGTAACCGCTCTAATTGGGCCTTCCGGTTGTGGAAAGTCGACTTTCGTACGTTGTTTAAATCGTATGAATGACACAATTTCTGGAACGCGAGTTGAAGGTGAAATCCTATTAGAAGGCGAAGATATTTACGCCCCAGAAGTAGATCTTGTTGGTCTGCGCCAACGGGTGGGGATGGTATTCCAAAAGCCAAACCCGTTTCCCCAAACAATTTTTGATAATGTGGCCTTTGGCCCGCGCGTCTTAGGGATGACCAAAGATAAGACTGAACTCAAAGAGATTGTCACCAAGAGTTTAAAACGTGCCGCGGTTTGGGAAGATGTAAAAGATCAGTTGCATGATGATGCCTTGGGGTTATCCCTGGGTCAGCAGCAGCGCTTGTGTATCGCCCGCGTCCTTGCCGTCCAAGCAGAAGTGATCTTGATGGATGAGCCTTGTTCGGCGTTAGACCCCATCGCTACGGGTAAAATCGAAGAACTCATCCACGAACTCAAAGAGCTTTACACCATCGTGATCGTGACTCACAATATGCAGCAAGCCGCTCGGGTTTCAGATTTTACGGGCTTGTTTTGGTTGGGGGAATTGATCGAGTTTAGCGAGACGAAGAAGCTATTTACCAATCCCAAACACGAACTGACCGAGGCCTATATCACCGGCCGCATGGGGTAAATCCCAAAAATCCTTATTTTTGGGAATACTTGCTAAGCAATTTGGGGATTTTTTCAGCGATATCATCACGCACCTGACCGAACACAGCTAGAATTTCATCCTCCGAGCCTTTTGCTTTCGCGGGGTCTGGAAAGCTGTGGTGGATCGTCTTTCCGATGCCCAACCAGACAGGGCATTCGACTGCGGCAGTGTCGCAGACCGTAACGACCAGATTAAAATCCCAATCGCGAAATTCATCAGCCAGTTTAGATTCTCCAGCATGATCGATGCCGATTTCTTTTAAAACCGTAATGGCTTGGGGATGTACATAACCAGTGGGTTTAGTGCCGGCACTGACCGCTTGCCATTGATCTCCCATGCGTGCGTTGATAATCGCCTCGGCCATCTGCGAGCGGCAGGAATTGCCTGTGCAAAGGAAGAGAACCTTTTTTCGTGAAGGTGTGGTCATGTTGGGGTGTTCAGGTTCTTGCGATTTCGAAGCACCTGCCTTGTGAGGATGACCAGTGAGAGGATTCCGGGCACCGAGATGCCAAACCAGCCAATTGCGCCAATTATGCCCTCGATAGCGACCAAAAAGACTTCCGCCAGCACTGCAACCAGGGTGAAGGTCACCATGGCCCCAAGCCAGAGTGTTGGTCTTACGCTTTTAGAAACAGCTTCATCTTGTAGATGTGTATCTGATGTTTGTGATTTAGAGGCGCGCAAAGCCAAGATGAACATCCAGGTACAGAATCCATACAAAATCCAGATCACGAAATGTCCGCTAAATGGGGGAAACATATCGGGACGTAGGCCCACTCCCAACACCAGATACATCAACCCGAGCGATCCGATCAATAGGCGCAATTGATTTTTATTGGGCAATAGATCGGTGATGGTGTAGTTATGATTTCGCAGCGTGCGTCGAAAGATGAAACCGAAGGTGCCTAGTACGGCTATGGAGCCTAAACCTGACAGCAAAGCTTTCTCGGCGGAGGGAGCGTTGATGCTGATGAACAGGCCGCTGAGAATTGCTAAAATGACCCAACCACGCCGCCCATGGAATAAGCGCTGCAGCCGGGCTGGAAATCCAGAGAGAATTTCGTTTGTCTTTGTCAGCCAGGTATCCATGGCTAGCAGCGGGAAAATGAATGACATCCAGGCGTGCCAGAATAAAACGAGTACAATGACTTCGAAAACAGCCACTTCGCCAATCTTGATCGCCGCGCCCCAATCGGGGTTCCAAAGCACTTTGGTCAGATAGGCTTCGTACAGGCCGAAGAGCGTGCCCGCAAAATAAAGTGTAGCCAGGGTGGGCCGACCCTTACGATAGATGATTGTGATCAGAACCAGGCTGTGCAGAAGGTAAAGCGGAATGACCACGAAGATGCCCCAGCTATTAAAATAGGGAAACATGTCTGAGCCGCTGATCACTTCGGCGAAAAATGTGGATATCAAGCCCAGGTTCAACCAGAAAAGCAATTTGAGTTTGAGGGGGGTTTTTGTTGTCTGCAAAGTTTCATTCCTTTTGTATTTTCATAAATCTGCGGAAGGGTCAGCCAAAACTTCACATATCTGATCTATGACAAATGGTCAGCTACCCTAATTCTGCCATGGACATGAACAGCATAAAGATCAGCAAATATATGGCAAAGGGGATCAGCCAGAGCATGGGTTTGAGCGCCTGGCGCCAGGCAGGTCCGGAGGGTCGTTCGGTGGGCGCTGGCGTCGTGGCGATCAACCAACTGGGCGGCAGCACCATAGAACTGTACACTGAGATAAAAGCCCAACCGAACACCAGCAGCAGAAGCGTCCAGTATTCAAGCGTGAAGATCTGAAAATTTCCAAAGAGAACCCCCATTAGAGAGCCTACGATGCCATCGCCGCCTACCTCGTAGATGCCACCCAGGAAGAGTACGGTGGCTGTAGAGAAACGCCAGCGGTTCTGCACCTTGACAAAAGTTAAGCACATCAAGGTATACCAGGGCATGGTCATCAACAGGTCGACGAGCAGGTTGGGGTGGGCGGCGATTCCTTGCGCGCCGAAGACATTCTCGAAGAATAAGAATTCGGTTTCGATGACGGCGGCGTTGAACGCGCCCAGAAGGATGGCGTTTCTCAAGGGATGCTTTGAAAGGCGAGGAAGCCACCACTTGCGAGTTATGCGCAGACCCAGGGTATATAACCCTGCGCCCCAGATCGCGAACATCAGCGTCCAGTTTTCTGGGGTTGGCTCTGAGGCGGTGAGGATGACGGTAAACAGAAGCCCCCAGGCGATTCCCAGTCTGATGAGAAATTTCCACCAGCGGGGAGTGCGAGGATTTATGTCTTGATTGGTTGCTACCATTGGATTACCTTTTGCTCACAGAATGGCACACTGCGAGAAGCTGCCAGCCTCTTCGGTGTGTCGGTTTTTCTTAGGTAGTGAGAAACCGGGTTTCTTTTTACAGAAATTTAGATCAAGGATCTATTTTGTGGCTGACATAAATATCCGCTTCGAGCATGACATCATCTTTGTAAAAATGATGTGTGAAATAGACATTCCCTTCGTTATCCAAAGAAGCTTCACCGGCAAAGTGTGTGAACATTTGCTCCGGCAAACCCCATTCGCCGTTGACTCTCCTCGAACGCCACAATTCTGGCGCGCCTGGTCCACGTGTAAACCATAATTCGCTACCATCTACTGAAACGAACGGCCATCCGTCGGTGTTGGGGGAATTGACGATGCCAAGATTGACCGGCTCCCCCCATTCACCAGCCACATTTTTGGAAAGCCAGATATCATAGCTGCCTTGCCCCCCTGGACGCGCTGAATGGAAATACAGCTCCTGGCCATCAGCTGTGATGTGCAGTTCACCTACTTCGTATTCGGAGTTGAAATCAGCGAGTTGCCAGTTGCCCCAGCTCCCATCAATGAATTCAGCCGTTAACCAATGTAAACCGGTGTATCCTTCCCTGGCAGCGCAGAACCACATCTTGTCTCCCAAAACAAATTCACAGCCATCTAAGGATAGTTTGTCTGGTTCTTGGAGCATTACCCTTTCTGCTGGACCCCATTGACCATCAACTTTTTTGAAAACATAAATACCGGTTACGCCGTCTATTACTTGTTTCTCTACAGGTGTTGTGACGTTTGGTGTGAACCAGACGTAGAGCGTGTTTCCATTTGGCATGATGAAGGCCGAATCTTCAGCACCAGCTGTGTTGACAGGATAAGGAAGCGGAACAGGATCTCTATATTCTTCCGAAACCGATTTGGGAGGGTAGATATCTGTCTCGGGAATGATCTTCCCCTGGTCAACCGGGATGAGACTCTCTCGATCAGGAATCAATGTCGGTGTTGGTTGAGCGACTCCTTCCAGAGCACATGCCAGCGATACAAAAATGGAAACCGAGATAAGGAATATTCTTTTCATTGCTCAGGGTTGTGAACTTTGCGCCTGCGCGGAAACCAACCTCCGATAAGCGCGCCCAATCCGAGTAGAGCTACAAATGGCAAGAATCCAAACCATCCTACGAAAGGCGCCAGGCAAGCTAAAATCAAGAGACTAGCTCCCCAAATTTTCTGCTTGAGCGGATCGAATTCTGGAAATACGCGCTCCCCGACTAATTGGGTTATGGCACTCAGGCCCAAAAGCAACCCCACCACTAGAACTAGGATGATCAATAGCGCTGGAATGGATAGGAACCAGAGCCCAAAATTCTCACTGAGACTCATGAGTGCCACACAAATAGCTCCAAAAAAGAGGAAATTTACCAAACCCAGTAGGAAAGAGCGCCCGGTCATTTGATCAGCAACTTGTTGTATTTGCTCAATCTTGCGGGAGAAAAAGACATCCATGAGTAGAAAGAAGGCGGTCAGGGTTATGGCTCCGAGTATTACGATTATGATTAGACTGAAGGTTTCCATTATTTTCTCCTTATTTGTTCCGTATGTTGTCCCAGGTTTCCAGCGCTGGTTTGGGCGTACCATCACTTTCTAACAGACCAATCGCTCCAAACCATAGGATGGTATCTGCCGTGGTTTCCATGCCGTTTTCTCTAAGAAAGTCACGGTAGAATTCGGCGTTGATATCGAATAATACGAGTTGAATCCAGAACTCGAGCTTGTCACCAAGCTGATCATTGATGGCGTTGAGATGGTCGATCTGGTCCTGGGGTGTGCCGGGGAATTGCCCTATCGGGCGCGAATTGACGCCACCCTCAGCTACGGCTATGGGTTTGTCTGTTCGTGAGAGTAAGGGTGTGTAATAATCTGCAGGGATGTCTGCGGCGCGCTCGAAAACCACAAAAGGATACGAAGAAATTGCCCAAACATCAAGTTGCGGCTCGAAAATTTCAATCTGCTCCCATTTGGGATGGAAGGGCTCACCGTCGATATTGTCAAATGGTATGGCGTTGTTGAGATCATCCCACTGAAAGGTGACGAAAACTTGCGTTTCAGGTGATGCGTCTTTGATAGCAGCGTAGGTTTCTTGGTATAAACTGACAAAATTGGAGAAATCATCGGGATGTGCATCAGCATAGGTGTTGATTTCTGAAGCCAGGCCGATATAACGGGGATGAAACTCTTGCATAAGGGTGATGGCGTAATTCTTGAAAGCCGCGCGAACACCCGATGTAGAGAAATCTCCGCCCTCGAGTTTTAGTGGTAATGCTGAGAACTGGCGGCGGTCGAGCCCGTTGAGTGGATCAATGACGAAGATGGGTTCAAGGTTTCGCTGACCGGCCAGGGTCATCAAATCTCTGAGTTCTTTAATATCTGGGGCATTTGCGTTGGTACCATCGATGAAATCTACCCAGGGGATAGCACGCTGCACCAAGATCACATCGCCGTGCTCACTGATACCATCTAAAGTGGCGATCAGGCTATCGATAGAGAATTCAGGTGGGCTGGGGAAGAATCCATATGCAGTGTCAGCCGAATCGAATACCGAAACCGTGGGTGTTGGCGGGACGGAGGGGGTATCCGCATCACCACATGCCAGCATCGCCAGCAGAAGCGCGATAATTGGTAAGAAGATGTTTTTATTCATCGTTGGGAACTCGTTAGTTGAGGTCGAAGGAGGATCGAATTCCCGACTATCCAAGTAACAGTCGTGAGTGAGACTACCCAAAGGATGGATTGCCATGGTATTCGCAGAGAAAGTGATGTGTGAAAACTAAGCAGTTGGCTGGCTTTGCCGAAAAGGGAATTCCACCCAAGAAGCCAAAAATTCAAGGTTGCAGCAATCGAGGTAAGGCCATTTTTTAGGGTATCCAGCAGTGAGATGGGATTAGGGATGTTAACAATGGATGGCACACTGAGTGCAATCATCCCTAAGGCCAGGGAACCCTGAAGGATTAGCAGCCACCACCAAATCGGAGAAAGGGCTGTTCCATTAATTAATGATGATAAAACCTCGGGCGTAAGATCATGTTTTAGACTTTCTTCTGGTAAACCTTCGATTGCTGAAAAGAGATTTCTATGCTGTTCCAGATATTCTGAACACGTTTGGCAGATTTCCAAATGGGCTTCAATTTCGTCTAGCTGCTCTTTGATGAGCGCCTGATCTAGATATTCATAAAACGCATCTTCGGAAATATGGCGGGAGGGCGAGTTATACGTATTCATGGAGATTCTCTAATTTCTTAGCCAAAAGCTTACGGGCACGAAATAGATGGCTTTTGGCAGTATTGAGTGATAAATCCAATGTTTCAGCAATTTCCTGATAGTTCATATCCTGGTAGTGACGCAATTCGATGACCGTTCGATAATGAGGTGGTAGTTCTAACAAGGCCTGAAGAATAACTTCTTTGCGTTCAAGATGTTCTTGTGCTCGTTCGGGATTAATTGAATGAGAAGGTGCACTGATGATCAACTCGTCTTCAAGTGGTTGGGTTGTCGGTTGTTTCTTGTTGAGATGGTTCAAGCATAAGTTTGTAGCAATGCGCCTAATCCAGGGACCGTAAGGTCTGTCTAAATCGAATGTGTCCAATCGCTGGTAAGCCCGAATAAATGTGTCTTGTGTCAAATCTTCTGCGTGCTGGTACTCTCCAAGCATGCGATAGCAGACATTGAATACCGAGTTTTGGTGCTGCTGCACCAGCATTCCATACGCTTTCGTTTCTCCTCCTATGCTTCGTTGGACAAGTTGGCGATCGCTATCGTTGGGCATATCTATATTGTATACAAAAATATACTGAATAAGTTGCGCTTACTGTTTTTGTCAACTTCTCCAACCTGATCCTGGAGCACTTCATTATCGCTTGTATGTGTTTTCCTAAGATACGAATTATCCCATCACTATCGATGTGTGCAATGAAAAAGCCTCTTGACCGTGCCGGATAATCTCGGGCCCAATGTCATCAATGGTCTCATTTGCAAGAAGTTGATCTCGCGAGAGTGGATTTACAAAGCTGAGCTGTGGAGAGGATAAGAATTCTCCCGGGGAAAGCATTTGGCGCATGATCTGGAAAAACTCGGAAATGCGCTGTTTGTCGCGACGTTCTTTGCGAAAGCGCGTAAAAGTATGGTGGACAAATTCAGGCAGCAAGATGCCGCTAATTATCGTAATCTGTAGTTTTGTCTGAGGAACTCTGCGTAAGAATAATTCGAGACTGCCAGACCACTTTTCGATCTCTTGCTCAGAGCCGGGCATGCATACTGGGTCTGGATCAATGCCTCCGCTGGCGAAGAGCAGCAAAGAGCCGCCATTTTTGAGATGTCTTAAAGCTGAACGGATCACACCTATACGAATGTGGGGATCTGGAGGCGCGTACAAGAAATGGTTTTCGGTGGAAGGAATTTCTCTGATAAAGGGTAATGGGATATTGACCACAATTTTGATATCGCTGCGAGGTAAATTGGCGGCGATTACCAGGGCATCATACGCCCCAGGGTGATTTGCAGCAATGATCAGGGGACCTTCTTTGGGAATCACATCAGCGCCAAAAACTTCAGTTTTCTTGACAAAATTCGGTAGGATCCAGCGAGAGGCTTCTTTGAAATTTTGGCCTTCTACGATTTGGTCAAAGCCGGCAGCAATTTTTGCGAAGCGATTGATGGGAGTTCGTACCAAGGGGGAAAATGTTCTTGAGATCCTTCCCACAGGATTGAAGCCTATGGCTTTGAAAAATTCGCCGCAAAGGATGCGAGTAATGGCATTTACTGTAGTTTCGTTGGGATTCATTGTCGAAGTTGCCTAAGTCAAATATATAGAAGTTAATTGTTTGGGATTTTGCTACATTATACGATAAAGAAGCGTTGGTGATCATCAGCATAGTGAACAATGTGTTAAACTTTGCCTAAGTTCATACAAAATAAAGGGGTATCGTTTCCAACCCACTTTCGGAGTAACGGAGGAGATCATGAATGCTAAAGCAGGTGCGCAGATCAGTCTGAAAGCATTTATTCAATCTGTCCTTATCTTATTTGCTATCATGATAATTGCAGGAATCTTAACTTTAGTGATTCCAGCTGGAAATTACAGCCGAACTCTTCTCGATGGTCGGGAAATGATAGAGCCGGAATCCTTCCAATTTGTCGACCGACCTGATTACCCCATCTGGCGCTGGTTTACGGCTCCGGTAGAAGTGCTTTGGGGGCCAGAGGGGTTGATCGTGATTGTGATCATCATATTCATCCTGATGGTGGGTGGCGCTTTTGCTGTCTTGGATCAGGTGGGAATTCTCAAGGCAGGTATCGCCAGAATCGTTCAAGCTTTTGGGGGCAAAAAATATGTGTTGTTATTAGTGATTTCCTTGTTTTTCATGGCTTTGGGCTCTTTCTTCGGTATCCTCGAAGAGATTGTGCCCTTAGTGCCTTTGATGATCGCGCTGTCCTATTATTTGGGCTGGGACGCGCTGGTCGGGTTGGGGATGAGCGTTTTGGCAACCAATATGGGCTTCTCGGCAGCGATTACCAATCCCTTCACTATTGGCATCGCCCAGAAGATCGCTGGCCTGCCGCTCTTCTCTGGAGCCTGGTTTCGTGTTCCTATCTTTATTACCATTTACGCCGTCTTCGCCGTATTTTTGGTGCGCTACGCCAAGCGGGTCGAGCGAAAGCCTAAAGAATCGCTTGTTTTCGATGAAGATAAGGCTGGACGCATGAAATACGACCATCTCGATCTGGATGCCATTGCCGCGTCGAGCCCTCATTTGGGCCGGGCCGTAGCCTTTTTCTCCGTCTTCCTGGCATTGATCCTCTTCGTGCTAATTGGTAGCCCCTTCATCTCGGTAATTTCGGATTACGCCCTGCCCCTCGTTGGAGTTTTCTTCCTGATTGGCGGAGTAGGCGCAGGTTTACTCAGCGGCGCTGGCAAAAAAGCTGTTCTTAAAGCTCTGTGGGAAGGTATTTCTGGCATCGCTCCTGGGATTATCCTAATACTAATGGCGGTCAGTATCAAGCATATCGTCGTCCAAGGCGGCATCATGGATACGATTCTTCATCGCGCCGCGCAATCATTCTCCCAAGCCAGTCCCTTTCTCTCTGCGGTGATCATCTATTTCCTGGCTTTGATGATTGAGTTCTTCGTCGCTTCGGGCTCGGCTAAGGCATTCTTGATGATGCCCATCTTGCTGCCACTGGCTGACCTGGTCGGAGTGACCCGTCAGGTTACGGTGACAGCCTACTGCTTTGGGGATGGATTCTCCAACCTGGTTTATCCTACCAATCCGCTGTTGTTGATCGTGCTGGGTCTTGCGGTGGTGCCCTATCCCAAATGGCTAAAGTGGACGCTGCCCCTGTGGTTCTGGGTGGTGGTAGTCACGGTGATCTTTTTGGGGATTGGTGTTGCCATTGGCTATGGGCCATTTTAAGCGAAAGGGCGCGGACGCCAAAGGCGTGCCGAAGACAAACACGGATGGACACAGATATTAATTTGTTATTTCCAAATTCTTACGAAACCTCTCGTGAGCGTTTTCGGGATGATCTTTCACTTATTCAAGTTGGCTGGCCGCATGCGAAACTCGATCAGCACACCATCAATGCGGGTGATGACCTGACCATCGATTGGATTCGAGCTGATGCGACGGCTGAATGCAAAAGGATGTTCATTCTCACAACTGGCCAGCATGGCGCCGAGGGCTATGTCGGTTCGGCGATGATGCAGTTAGCCGTTGAAGAATATTTGTCCCGATTGAACTCCCAAAACACTGGTTTGCTGCTCGTCCATACCATCAACCCCTGGGGGATGAAGTACATGCGGCGGGTCAACGCTAATAACGTAGATTTGAATCGCAATTTTGCTTGGGAAGAGTCTGACTTGAACGCGGCTGCCAACCCGAACTACGTTTTGCTCAACAACTTCTTGAATCCCCAAAAACCTGTTGGGCGTTATACGTTCGCAAAAATTTACTTCTTCTTCCACCTGTTGCGGATTCTCGTTTCTCCAGGACAGGCGACGTTGAGGTCGGCGATGTTGATGGGGCAATATCAATTTCCACAAGGTTTGTATTTTGGTGGCACTGAACTCCAAGAAGAGACGCGCCTGTTGATGAACCTGTACCGAGATGCGATACGAAGTTTTGATGAGATTGTTCATATGGATATGCACACGGGGTATGGACCGCGCTCCCAGATGAGTTTGGTCAATTCGCCCCTGGAGCATCGTTCTCCTCGAGCGTTGGCGCACGCTTTCGATTATCCCCTTGTCGTCGCTGCTACCCCCGCCGAGTTCTATTCGATCAATGGCGATATGGTGGATTGGATTTATCAACTACACCAAGAAGAATTTCCCGGCAAGCGACTGTATGCGACTGCATTTGAATTTGGAACAATGGGAGATTCTTTGTTGGCCTCGATCCGCAGTATGCGGGTGATGGTACTCGAAAACCAGGCGTACTGGTTTGGAATTTCTAATCCCAAAATTGAGCGAGGCGTGAGGGAAGAATTTCAGGCATTGTTCTCACCGCAGGAACAGTTTTGGCGAGAAAAAGCGGTTGCTGATGCACGGCAGGCTTTCGAGGGGATCCTTTCAGCCGAGGGGTTTATTGATGGAACAGCTTAGGGTACATATTACCCAAAAACCCAGCGGGGAATATTTTGCACTATTAGAGAAATGGTTAGAACCAGGGATCGAACTGACTTTCGGGCTGGATGTACCCATCCCCGGCGATTACCAGATCTTAGTGGACGGAATTCCCTCTCCTGAACTTTTGGCTGGCAGCCCTGATTTGAGTGTGCTCATCATCCCATGGGCTGGATTGTCAGTTGCTACGCGCCAGACACTGTGTGAATTCCCGAAGCTCAAAGTTCATAATATTCATCATAATGCCGCGCCAACGGCAGAGATGGCCTTGACCTTGTTGTTAGCTGTCGCCAAGCAACTCATCCCTCAAGATCAGGCATTGAGGGCCAACGATTGGCGTCCGCGATACCAGCGTAATCAAACCATGTTCTTGAGAGACAAGAATGCCTTGATTTTGGGTTATGGGGCTATTGGTCAAGAATTAGGGCAGATGCTGAATGCTTTTGGAGTCAAGGTTTTGGCAATTCGACGTTCTCAAAAAGTTAGCGATGATCGTATCCTCGTTCACCCACCCGAGGCTTTGCCCGAGTTATTGCCAAAAACTGAGATTCTCATGATCACCCTGCCTCTGACCGACGACACCGAAGGTATGATTAGCGAGCGTGAGTTGGGATTGCTGCCGCGCGGGGCGATCCTGGTCAACGTGGGACGCGGTCCCGTAGTAGACCAAGATGCGCTCTACCACGCGCTCAAAGCTGGAAAATTACTTGGGACGGGTTTGGATGTCTGGTACAACTACCCAGCGGATGAAGATTCGCGGACGAATACGCCCCCAGCTGATCACCCCTTTCATGAGCTTGACAATGTCGTGATGAGCCCTCATCGTGCCGGCGGGGTAGCTGAGTCCGAGCATCTGCGCATGGCGCATCTGGCCGATCTACTCAATGCTGTAGCGCGAGGCGAATCCATTCCCAACCGAGTGGATTTGAAGAGGGGATATTGATCACGAATACTCTAATTCAAAACTGGTAGTCACCCTATTAAGTGTTGATGGCCGAAAACCAGAGCCACATTTCACCGTAAAGCTGCAAAGGACGCAGAGTTTAATCTCATTTTGTCTTTTTCTTCGCGCACTTGGCGTCTTCGCGGTTCAAATCAGCCTTTTTCAAGACGGCTACACTCAAGAGGGAGACCACTTCAAAACCATTCCTGGTTTAAAGATACCCTTCTTCTCCAAACCAATTTAACGCATCCTGAACAGTTTCATAAAAGGGACGGGGTGAAAGTCCCAATTCTTGCTTAGCTTTCTCGATATTGTACCCTTGCCAAAGTGGCAGGGCTCGCAGATGATTGCTTGGCAGCGGCAGCGCAGGGATTATATCGCTGAGGAAAACTAAGGCTTTGAGCACACGCATGGGAACCTCGAAGCGCGGCGGTTTGACGCCCACATTCTGTGCGACTGCAGTGAGCGCATCTTTAACGCTGTAATTGTGCCCTCCAATGATATAGCGTTCTCCAGAGCGGCCTTTTTGTACGGCAGCAATGTGCGCCTGGGCGACATCACGCACATCAACAACATTGATATCCCCCGGCAGCCAGGCAACCGCCTGACAGCGGGCAACCATGATCAGCAATTGGCCCATGGTCAGGTGTACATCCCCGGGGCCAAAGACTGCTGTAGGGTTGAGTACAACGGCATCCAATCCTTCAGCGGCAGCTTCCAAGACAGCATTTTCCATGGCGATCTTGGCTTCGTAATATCCGCTTTCAGGCAGCGTTCCGGGGCGATAAATATCTCGTTCATCGGCCAGGCGGTTTTCTTCGGGGGCAGGGTGTCCGATGGTAGATAGTGTGGATGTGAAGACAAAACGTCGAATCCCAGCTTCTTTCGCCGCGTCCAAAACTTGCTGAATCTCGCCTTTAGCGTAGGCGACCTGTTGGGGAACTTTGCGAGGATTGCCATCTTGTGGATAATAGGCAGCCGCATGGAAGACGATATCTATGTCTTGCATGGCATCACGTAAGGAGACAGGATCACCCAAATTTCCGTTGACCCACTCAAGCGGGGCATCCCCGAGGTGGCCAGTGCTCTTTGAGTTTCGCCGCAGCCCGCGCACGCTCCAACGCGCTCCTAATGCAGATAGGGCGATATGTCCGCCGATAAATCCAGTTGCCCCAAGTACAAGAGTTTTCATTGTGCAGTCCTTTTCAAGTGATTCCCCACCCTGTGATGGGCCTAAGGGAAAGTTGAAGGTTGTCTGAGAAAGCGTCTGAATACTATTTTTTACAACCCAGACCCTAAAGGTTTATCCTAAATCATGTCTGAACCTGGGTTTCGCAAGTTAGAAAATTTGATATTGAAACCATTTTTGGAAACCTTTAGGGTCTTATCAGACAGCTTTAAAGGAATGGTAGAATTATAAACCAATGGCCAACAGATTTGCGCCTGGCGGGTAGCGGAGCAAGGATTGATGAAACTTAGACTCAGTCTGATCACCAATTTCATTATTATCTTAACAATATTGACCCCACTTATGGCTTGGTCAAGTGCATCTGCTGGCGATAATCATTCGCGCCTAAACCAAACTGGGGGAGATGATCCTGAACCCGTTGTTGAACCTGAATTAGAAGCGCAGTTTTTGGTTGAAGAAGAAGCTGGCTACATGATTCAGTTCAAGCAGCGGCCAAATCTCTCTCTGGCATACGAGTTGGATTGGGAAACGCGCGGCCGCTTCGTGGTCAATTCGCTGCAAACAGCTGCGGATAGCTCGCAACAACGTGTGCGCGCTTATTTGACTGCCAGGGGGGTGGATTACGAAGCCTTCTGGATTGACAATGTCATCCTGGTCAACTCGTCCGATATCAATACCTTCAATGGCTTGCTCAACTTTGTGGAGATTGATTCGCTGCGCGCCCGCCGGCAATCCTTCTTTTACGAGCCAGTAGACAATATTATTGCTCTGAGCGAGCCCACTGCAAACGTCGAAGTGAATATCCGGCAGGTCAATGCAGATGATGTCTGGAATATGGGCTTCAATGGGAATGATATTGTTGTTGCTAATATCGATACAGGGGTGCGATATTCTCACGAGACTCTGGTGGCGCAATATCGCGGTAATTTAGGCGACGGGAATTTTAATCATAATTTCAACTGGTGGGACCCTGCGGTAGGCGGCAGTGACACTATCCCCAATGATTGGCATGGGCATGGCTCGCACACCATGGGCATTATGGTCGGCGATGATGGCCAAGGCACCCAGATCGGCATGGCCCCTGGCGCAACCTGGATCGCCTGCCAGGCTTTCGAGGGCAATGATAGTGAATTGTTGGAATGCGGCCAGTTCATGTTAGCCCCCTGGGATCTGAACAAGCAAAACCCAGACTCGAACAAACGTCCCCATATCATCAACAATTCTTGGGGCGATTGCCTGACATTCTTGGATACCTGGTACAAAGGCATGGTCGAGAGCTGGCTGGCCGCGGGAATTTATCCTGTATTCTCGAATGGGAATACTAGCTCTTGCGGGTATTCAAATCCACCGGGTCTGAACACGGTTGGTAACCCGGCGCGCTATGGCAATGTCACCGCGGTTGGTTCAACGGGCAAATCCAATGGGACCTATGCCACGCATTCCAATTGGGGCCCTTCTGATGATCCCGATATCATCAACCCTGAAGGTTCGCCTAACTTGAAACCGCAGGTGGTTGCACCGGGTGTGAATATTCGCTCAGCTTCCAAGAACAGCGATGACGGCTTTCATTTTATGTCGGGGACGTCGATGTCAGCGCCGCATGTCAGCGGGTTGGTAGCTTTGATGTGGGACGCAGCATCTTGTCTGATCGGTGAGTATGCCGCAACGGAAACGATCATTCAAACAACCGCCAGATCAGTACCTTATGATGACGGCACTGGCGGCGGCGCGCATACCCCAAATTACGCCACTGGATGGGGGGAGATCGACGCCCTGGCTGCGGTCGATGCTGCCAAAACATACTGCGGCGCGGATTTTAGGATTGATGCAGCACCTGAAACGGTGAATATCTGTGCGCCAGAAGAGGCATTGTATGATATTAATGTGGTGCAGCTTTCGGGCTTCACTGATCCTGTCACTCTGAGCGTAGCCGCGCAGCCCTCGGGTGCGTCGCTCAACTTTGAGCCGAATCTGGTCGTCCCGCCTGGGAGCAGTGTGCTCACCTTGGGATCAACGGGATCTATTACTCCTGACACGTATCAATTTGACATTGTGGGTACCTCAGGCAGCCGCGTCCATACTGACACTGTGGCGCTTGAACTGCAAGCTGGTGTGCCCATTGCACCGAGTCTTTTAGAGCCAGCAGCGAACGTCCAAGGACTGTATGTGCGGCCAACATTCCGCTGGAGTGCTGTGGATCAAGCTGTGTATTATCGCCTCGAGATCTCCGAAGAGCTTGCCTTTGGTGAAAACGATATTGTCTATACCGTTGAACTCCCCGAAGTCAGCCATACCATGACAATTTGGTTGGCACACAATACAGAATACTACTGGCGAGTTTCCGCTGGGAACTACTGTGGACTTTCTCCAAGCTCCACAGGTACATTTACCACAGGTTCAGCGACATCGCTTTTGTTAGTGGATGATGATGACAACACTCCCGACGTGCAGACCTACTACCGCGAGACATTGGATGCTTTGGGGATGCCTTATGAAGTTTGGGATACCTGGAACTCGGATGAAGAGCCCGACCAATCGCTATTGTCGTCCTACGAAACCATAATCTGGTTTTTGGGAGATGAATGGAGAACTGCAGCGGGACCAGGCGAAGAGGGAGAAGCGGCTTTGGCTGGCTGGTTGGATTCGGGTAGTAAATGTTTGATAATTAGCGGCCAGGATTTCCTGTATCGGAGAGGGTCAAGGGATTTTGCCAGGGAATACCTTGGGGTGTATGAATATGAGAATGATGTCGGCCAGACTCTCTTAACCGGGGCTGGTGAGGCTTTCGAAGGGCTGGGACCCTATGCCCTGGCATATCCATTTTTCAATTTTAGTGATTCAGTCATTCCCACGGACTCGGCCTCTGCGGCTCTGGTTGGCGAGTACGGTGTTGCTGGTTTGACGAAAACCAATGGAATATTCAAAACGACTCTTTGGGCTTTCCCCTTTGAAGCGCTTCCCACTGAAGCAGATCGCCAAGAATTGCTCGGCGCGGCCTTGGATTGGTGCGGAGTGGAGCCCGAACTGCACGAGATCTTCTTGCCGCTGATCAACCCTTAGTTTCTACTATTCGAATCTTTTCTAGAACATATCTAAAATTAGCCCTTTTGTCACTCTGAGGGTGCGTGCCGCGCTTTGCGGCTCTACGAGCAGACAGGCCTCGCTATGCGTGCCTCCGGGGGGCCAGCGACCGAAGAGTCTCTGATACCATGTATTAAAGATCCTTCGCTGCGCTCAGGATGACACCAGGCGAGTGAAAGGTATTAAATCAAAAACAGCCGACGTCGATGAAACTGCGGTCGTCCGTCGGCTGTCTGTAGTCATCCCTTCCTTATTTATACTCAACGCTAAACTCGATTCCCCGTTCACGCACAGCTTCCATAAACTCACCCGCAGGAACAGCGACTTCCATCGAAACACCGCCCGCCGGAACCTTGCCGCGCGCCTGGAAGCCCATCATGATGGCGCAGTGCCAGCCAGTCAGGCGTTCCATAGCGGTGAAGCCTGTGGCCTCGTCGTAGTAGTCGATCAGGTCGATCACTACCGTCGTGTCTTTGCCGTCTTTCATCCCATAGCCTTTGACTCGCAACACGCAAACATCGCGCACTTCAGAGGCGCTGATCTTGGGTTCCAATAAAGTGTGATATACCTCACGGGGGATAATCTGGTATCCATTGACCTGGAGTGCCTCTTCGGAGAATAAGCCCAGCTCTTTAAATGCTCGCAGCCACTCGAAATGACCGGGGTATCGCAAGGTTTTGTTGGTAAAATTTTGCAGTTTTCCTTCGAAGGTCCAAGGCGATGTGGACAAACCGCCGGAAGTGACATCAGCTTCGAGACTTCCCAAGGTGTCGAACTCGATAAATTCCGGCTCGGTAAGTGTATCCACTGGGGTCAGGATGCCATCGCGCAAGAACGTGGCCTGTCCGTCCATTTCGTTGGTCAGGCCGTTGATGTGGAATGTGGCTTGATAATTCCATGGGGGCGTGGGCTTTTGGGGCAGGCCGCCATCGAAGATGTGCACGCTGTGCGTTTCATCTAGTAATTCTTGAGCATAGGCAGCCATGGTGACGTTTAGGCCAGGGCCCATCCCGCAGTCAGGCACGATGCTGACTCCAGCGGCCTTGGCTTCAGCGTCCAGGGCTAATTGTTTTCGAACAACTCCGGTATGTCCGCCCATATCGCACAGGCTCGAACCTGCTTCGATGCAGGTTTTGGTGATATCCAGGTTGAAGTAGTAGGGTACGGCGCTGAGGGTGACATCCACGCCCTTGAGAGCATCTAGTATAGCTGCCTTATCACTGACGTCGAGTTCGACGCCGACAGCCACATCTCTACCAATAAGCTGATTGATGCGTTTTGCGCTTTTCTCAGCGATTTCCTGGTTGATGTCGGCCAGAATGATTTTCTTGGCGTCGCTGAATTTCGCCAGATCATAGGCCGCAGCAGTGCCCTGGCGCCCCGCGCCAAGCACGGCATAGGTGAATTGGGACATAAATATCTCCTTATTTTTGATGTGAAGGCACTTTTATATCACTCCTACCACCTAAATGCCAGAGGATAATGATCCTGAATTTTTGAAATACCGGCATTATCGGCAATGATAAAAATTCTGAATGGATAATGTGACAAATAACCCTGTATTGGGAAATAGTTTGTATGGTATAAATTACAAACTATTTTATTAGGAGGATCACCATGAACCGAAAAATGCTTGTAGTTTTATTGCTCGTGCTAACCCTTTGGTTGGGCGCCTGCGCTCCGGCCGCAACGCCTGAGCCCACGGCTGTCCCTACTGAGCCACCGACGGCGACACCAACCGATACTGCTACACCTGAACCTACAGCCACTCCTGAGCCCACGGCCACAGATACCCCAGAACCGACGCCAACACCACTAGTTTCTGAAGAAGGGGGTATGTTGGCAATCTTAACCTTATCCAATGTTTCAGATCGCAATATTACTATTTCCTGGATGAATTTCGAAGGGGCTGAAGAATTGGTGAAGAGATTACTCCCTGGGCAAGCTTTCGAACAGCCGACCTTTGTTGGGCATGCATGGCGTGTGCGCGATGAAGCCAGCAACGAGATTGTCAAAAATATCATTATCAAGAGCAGACAACCTAATGAGATCATTCTTATTCCCAACGCGGTAGCTCTGGGGCCGACTCTAGAACCAACGTTAACGCAAACTCCAAGTATCGTTGAGGAGGGAGATGATTGTTTGATATCAGAAGTGCCAGATCATCTGGGATTAGCATCTTTCTTCACCAAGTATTGTGATGCAGACGGTGTTGCAATAATTAGTTCCGATGAAGTTCGGGATCAAGCATTGAAACAAGCATGGATCATTGTTATGAATATGTTGGCACCACGTCCTGATGTTCGCGAAGAGATGGTAAATAATAGGGTCAAATTTATTGCATTTAGTGCCAATGACAATATTTCTGAGGTGCCATATTTCCAGGATGTGGATCCGACAGAAGCTTTCGCAGTCGCTAGCGGTAGCTTCAATTATCCCCTTGCGACTAACCAGGAAGGTAATTTGTTGTGTTGGGCGGGTTGGCAATATAATGAAGGCCATCAGGTGGGCGTGCATGAATTTGCCCATGCGATGCACATGCACGGGTTTTGGGATGTAGAACCAGATTTTGACAAGCGATTAGAAGATCTCTACAACGCCGCCATGGATGAAGGAAAATGGCCGAATCATTATGCTTCAACTGATCATTATGAATATTGGGCAGATGGTGTGATGAATTATTTCAATGGTAATCCCAGCCCTCGCAGCCCCGAATACATCAATAATCGTGCTGAATTGCAGGAACATGATCCTGCTTTGTTTGAGTTTATCAGTGAAATGTTCCGCGGATTTGAATGGGATGCGACGTGCCCATAATCCTCATGTAGAGACGCCCTGATGGGGCATCTCTACATGTAGTTTAGACCCCGGAAGTCTTCGAAACTTCCGGGGTCTTTGTTATCAAAGCTGCCCTTCGTCACTCCAATCTTCAAGCAGTTCTAGGTATTCAGGGTCTTGATAGCGTTCCAGGGAAAAGACCGGGGCGTAGGTTGGCAGGTCACTTTCAGTGATATGCGCCGCCAGCAGTTCAGCGGCTCCGCAGGCGGACATCAGGCCATACCCGGAGAGGGCACCAATCAGGAAAGCCCCTTTGACCGGAAGAGGGCAGGCCAACAGTCGGTTCTCTTTGGTCTTGGTGTAGTAGCCGCCGTCGAGCATGGGTTGGGGCATGCGCTCAAAGTATTCCTCGAAACGCGGCAGCAGGGCGGCCATGCCGCGCAGGGCGATCTCAGGGTACATGTCGTCCAGGGGTGGGGGAACGACGGGCTTGCTCGAAGTGGGATGCACTTCTAAAGTGCGTCCCACTTGATGCTTATATTCCCACAGCAGCAGCATGATGTCGCTGTCAGCGCCGCCCTCAGGGCGGGTATGTGCTCCTTCAGGCATCTCGGATAAAAGCCAGCGGGTGTCTTTCTCTTCGGCCAGGAATTGGCGTTCCTCTTCGGACCAGGGTAATGTTTGGGTGTCGGTCCAGATTAGCAAAGGAGCTTCCCGCGGCACTACCCCCAGCGGATCGCGATAGGAAACTTTGAGATGCAGTTCAGTAAAGATGGGAATATCAACCCCCAGCATCTCTCCCACTTCTTTGACGAAAGGCCCTGCGGCGTTGACAAAAGTTGGTGTAGAGATTGTTGAGCCATCGGAGAGCTGAACGGATTGCACGCTCCCTTGAGCAACATTCACGCCTGTCACGCGGGCGTTGACCAATTTCACCCCATAGGCACGCGCCTGGTCGAGCATGTACATGCCCAACTGCTGGGCGCTGAACCAGCCTGCGCGCCGGGCGTGCAGCGCAGCGACGACATTTTCTGAAAGGTAGGGAAAATACTGTCGGATCAGATTTGAATCGAGGATCAGATCCGCGCCAGTGGGGAGATTTTTGTATCCCTCGCTTGGGGCGGGGGTATAGTCCGAGGCATCCGCCTGAGAGCGGTACACTCTCAAGGGTCCAGCACCCAACGCCGAGGGCTCACCGGCCGCCTTCTCGAATGCGGGGATTTTCTCGGGATCCGCGGTCAGGTATAAATATCCCCGCCGATTGAGGTGGAAGATATTGCCACTCTCCTCGGCCAACTCTTCGATGATGTCGATGGAGCGGTTCATCAGGCTGACCATGGCATCGCCTGGGCCCGGCCACCAGTTGCGGTAGCACTCTGTCGATTTGTCGCTGGTCAGACTGAGGGGCGCGCGTTCATCTACCAGAACGATATCTTTGATTCCGTGGCTAACAGCCAGGTGATAGGCAGTGGCGATGCCGGCGATGCCCGCGCCGCAGATAAGAACGTTTGTGGAAGGGTTCATTATTTGTTGGACACGGATATCACGGATAAACAAGGATTTAAAATTTGTAATCCGATAAGTCCGTGTTCATTCGTGTACTATTGATGTTCACATAAATTAATCAGGCTTGTCACTTTGAGGGAGCGGTGTTTGCGACCGAAGAGTCTCTGCAGAGATGCTTCGCTGCGCTCAGCATGACAATCAAAAGTTTATCAACATTTGTATAGGTCAATAATCAAGCTCTACGTAAATGCGCTTGTTGATGGCCCCTTTGCTTTTGTAGTCGACCACGCGGATTTGGCCGACCTCGGAAGTGTTCTTGACATGGGTGCCGCCGTCGGCCTGAATATCAAGACCTTCGATTTCGACCACGCGCACTTGTTTGATGCCCTCAGGCAGCAGGTTGATCTTGGTGCGGATCAAATCGGGGATTTGGAAGGCTTCTTCGCGCGGCAGCTCGCGCCAACTTACAGGACGGGCATTGACGACCTCGGTGTTGATTGCCGCGTTGATCTCATCGACCAGTTCCCGGTGCATGGTCTCGAATTCGAAATCCATGCGTCCCTTGAGCGGTTCCATATTGCCACCGGTCACAGAAGCAGCGTAGTCGCGGAAGATTACCCCACACAGGATGTGCATGGCGGTGTGGGTGCGCATGATCTGGTAGCGTTTGTGCCAATCAAGCTGGCCATGAACCTGGCTGCCAACTTCTGGCAGCGAGTCTTGACCCTCCAGCAGATGGACAAGTTTTCCGCTGATGCGCTTGACGCGCTTGACGGTGAACGTTTTTCCATCTGTGGCGAGAGTTCCAGAGTCGGCGGGTTGGCCGCCTCCCCCTGGGAAAAAGGCGGTGCGGTCCAGCACTACACCGTGGTTTTCCTCGTTGACGGCCGTGATGGTGGCGTCAAATTCTTTCAAATAACTGTCATCGTGATAAAGGGCCTCGGTCATATCTCCTCCGATCAATCATGAATAATTAGTGCAAGCATTTATTTTCAACGCAGAGACGCGGAGAGCGCGGAGATTTAATATTGTAGAGAGCAATCAGATCATTGAGATGCGCAATAGTTTTTGAGTTCTCGGACCAGATTATTACTCTGTGTGCTCTGCGTCTCCGCGGTGATTTTGAATTAGTATCTCATTCGGTTGCGTAACATCAATTAGTATATTTTACCAGCAGCGATTTATGAGAGTATGCCGTATCTGCCCGGAAATGAATTTTCCGGGCTTTGAAACAGCACCCGATCAATCGGTTTTTTAGCCGGATTCATCCGGTACAGTTTTGTAGTCGGGCGATTCATCGCCTGACGGACAGCGCAAGCGATTGCATTATCTCAAACGAATTCCAATAAACTGGCCGAATAGACTGGTAAAATGAAAGAAATATTGATAAATAGGAAGGGTTTGATGCACGAACTCGTATACTATTATCCTCAAGGTCACGAAGCCCATCGAGAAAATGGACATCCTGAACGACCCGATCGCGTCGAGGCGATGGTCAAAGCACTCAAAGAGATTGGCTGGTGGGATTCTTTCCCTCATTTAGAGCCGCAAGAATTGTCTAGCGCTGTATTAGAAGGAGTTCATACCCGCAGCTTCTTGAGCCAGTTGGAAGAAGTTTGTGCGCGCGGTCAGCGCTTCGATATGGATACCTATACCACCACAGCCTCTTGGGATTTGGCGGTTAAGACGGCAGGTGGTGCCGTTGCAGTTTCCAAATCCGTTTGGGAGCGGGAAGCTAAACGCGGGTTTGCGCTCACTCGACCACCCGGACATCATGCCACGCCGAACCAGGCAATGGGGTTTTGTCTAATTAATAATGTCGCTGTGGCGGCTGAATTTCTCATCCAAGAAAAAGGCGCCAAGCGGCTGGCCATCATCGATCTGGACCAGCATCACGGCAACGGCACGCAAGATATCTTCTGGGATCGTGGAGATGTATTTTATATCTCCACGCATCAATCCCCTCACTATCCCGGTACGGGACAAGTAAGTGAAACTGGAACTGGCGATGGGGATGGTGCAACAGCGAACTTTCCATTACCGCCTTTTACTGGCGATCAGGCTTTTCTGACGATCATGGACGAGGGCATCATCCCTTTGCTGGATCGCTTTGCTCCGGAGATGACCCTGGTTAGTTATGGATTTGATCCCCATTGGCGCGATCCGTTGGGAAACTTAATGCTGACAGCTGGTGGATATGGCGATTTGGTATCTAGACTGTGCAATTGGGCGGATCAAAATTGTGATGGACGGATTGCCCTTTACCTAGAAGGTGGTTATGATCTCGAAGCCGCCGAAGCTTGTGCTCAAGGCGTGGTGGCTGCCCTGCTGGATGAAGAGTGGGACGACCCTCTTGGCGCACCCAACCAACCAGAATCTACTGCTTGGCAGGCCATGTTCCGAGAAGCAGGCGATATTTGGGATTTGTGATAAGGTTTCGAGGCAGAATCTGGAAACAGGAGAATCAAAATGAAAAAAGCATCCTTGCATATCACGGCAGAAGAATATCGACTACGTACACAGAAATTATTGGAATTCCTTCAAGCAGAAAACCTCTCCGGTGCGGTGCTCTTTGAGCGTGACTATATTCTCTACTACACCGGGTTTGCATTTATTCCTACCGAACGACCGATCGCATTCATTATTAATGCTAGCGGTGAACGGGCGATGTTCGTGCCTCGTTTAGAGGTTGAACATGCCTCGGCAAATGCCCTGATCGACCGTGTGGATTACTATTTGGAGTATCCCCACAAACCACGCCCGATGGATATCTTCAAAGATGTATTGAGTGAAATGGGTATTTCTGGAGCTTTTGGCGCGGATCATAATGGCTATCCACTGATCTTTGGCTATCGCGGGCGATCACTCACCGAGTTGTTGGGTGTGACCCCCAAGCCTTTGGCTAAATTCATTGAAGACCAGATGATGATCAAGAGCGAAGCCGAGTTGAATTTGATTCGTGAGAGTATCAAATGGGGCAATTTGGCGCACGTCTTACTGCAGCGCTATACACGCGTCGGTCTCACCGAAACTGAAGTGACCCTGAAGGCCAGCAACGAGGCGACATTGGCAATGTTGGATACCATCGGGCCGATCTACCGGGCACAGAGTTATTTCTCCAGTGGCGCCCGTGCCGGATACCGCGGCCAGATCGGTCGCAATGCCGCCATCCCCCATGCGTTGGCGAACAATATTATTTTTCAGCCTGGAGATATCCTTGTCACTGGGGCGAATGCTCCGATGTGGGGCTATAATTCGGAGTTAGAGCGCACCATGCTGATTGGTCCGGCGAGTGATCAACAGAAGCACATGTTTGATCATATGGTTGCACTGCAAGATATTTCCTTCGAAGCTATGGGACCAGGAATCCCTTGTTCTGAAGTGGATAAAGCCGCCCGGGTATATTATGAAGAAAACGATCTGATGGATTATTGGAAACATCATGTTGGTCATGCCATTGGAATTCGCTACCACGAAGGCCCCTTCCTGGATATTGGTGATGATACAAAAATGAAACCGGGCATGGTGTTTACCGTCGAGCCGGGTTTGTACGTGCCCGAGTTGGGCGGCTTCCGGCATTCGGATACGGTGGCGATTACCGATGATGGCATCGAGATGATGACCTATTACCCACGCGATTTGGAAAATCTGACAATTCCAGTATAATTTTGAGTATGATGAAAAACTCCGCAGGTATTAAAACTCCCCTGGTCATGGCCTGGGTCTCTAATCTGATGTTCTCGCCGCGCATTGAGTCTGCCGCGCGGAATTTGGGTTTCGAAGTCAAACTGATCGAACAGGCAGCGGATTTATTAGGTGCTGCCATGCCTGGGAGCAGGAATACCTTCATGGACAGGATCACGCATGACGCCCCAGCGATTGTCATCTGCGATTTGGACGACGACGCAATCCCCTGGGAAGAATGGATCAACTGGCTCAGAACTGCTTCATCCACACGCCGAATCCCTGTGATCTGTTTTGGTTCTCATAAAGATGTAGAGACTCTAAAGAGAGCTAAAAGCGCTGGTGCGGATGCTGTCTTAGCGCGCTCTCGGTTTTTCTCATCCCTTCCAGAAATGATCCAAAAATATGCTCATCGCGTTGATGATGAGGCTTTAGCTAAGGATTGCCTTGGAGATTTAGATGCTCGCGCCTCTAAAGGAATTGAGCAGTTTAATCGCGGGGAGTTTTATGAAGCTCACGAATCGTTAGAAACAGCCTGGATGGAAGATTCATCTGTTGGTAGGAATTTGTATCGCGCTATCTTGCAGGTTTCTGTTGCCTATTACCAAATTCAGCAAGATAATTATCCAGGTGCGGTGAAAATGTTTTTGAGGCTGCGGGGATGGATTAATTCCTTGCCTGACGTTTGTAAAAGCGTCGATGTGGCAAAATTGCGCAAGGATGCCTATGCCGTTTATGAGCGAGTTCTAGCCAGGGGGCCAGAGGGGTTGAATGAATTTGATCAGCAATCCTTTCAACCAATTGCATTTGCGAATCGAGTTGATGATTGAGTACAGCAGAGATGAGGAGATACGATGACTACACCATCAGCAAAACCATTTGATTTTGACGATAAAGCTTCGATTAAAGAATACTTGATTGATGTTGTCACTCAACAGATCGAGTTGTACCCACCTTCGTCCGCGGAGTATCGTCACCGAATCGCCGATTGGGTCAAGAGAGCTTTGATTGGTACTGATCATGGTCTTGATGAATTTGGCCAGGAGCAGATCATCAATGAGGTCTTAGCAGATTTGGTGGGGTATGGCCCTATTCAGCCTTTGTTGGAAGATCCTACTCTCAATGAGATTATGGTTGTAGGACCAAACCAGGTGTATATTGAGCGCGATGGCCAATTATTGGACACAAAAATCAAATTCGAAGATGAGGCGCACATCATTAGAGTGATAAACCGCATGCTTCATCCAATGGGACGACAGGTGAGTATTGACAACCCAACGGCAGATGCCCGCCTTCCAGATGGTTCACGCGTTAATGTTGTGATACCCCCTGTGGCCGTAGATGGGCCGTGTATAACCATTCGAAAATTTCTAAAGGGAAAATTTGCTGTCGAGGATTTCATCAGGTTGGGATCAATGACGGCTCAGATGGCTGAATTCCTACGGGCCTGCGTTGGTGCGCGCATGAATATCATCGTCAGCGGTAATACAAGTTCAGGAAAAACTTCGTTACTGAATATCCTCACGGGTTTCATTCCAGGAGATGAGCGTGTTGTTGCCATCGAAGATGCTGCTGAACTGCAGCTCCAGCAAAAATATTCCGTAAGTTTAGAAACCAAGCCACCAAACTCAGAAGGACACGGAGCTGTCACCACACGCGAATTAGTGCGCAATTCTCTGCGTATGCGCCCAGATCGTCTGATCGTTGGTGAGGTGCGTACGGGCGAGGCTCTGGATATGCTCATGGCTATGAATACCGGTCATGATGGCTCGATGACCACGCTGCATGCAAATTCTCCCCGGGATGCCATCGCCCGCTTAGAAACCATTGCTCTGATGGGTGGTGTCGAAATTCCAATTTTGGCTGTTCGCAATCAGATTGCCAGCGCTATCGATTTGATCGTTCATATGGACCGTTTAACAGATGGCACGCGAAAAATTGTCAATATAACCGAGATCCCAGGTCAAGAAGGCGATCTTGTTACCATGGTGGATATCTTCCGCTTTGAGCAATCTGGTGTGGGCCCCAACGGTGAAATTCAGGGGGCATTACGTCCAACGGGTTTGCGGCCCAACTTTACTCCCCGATTGGAAATGGCCGGTTATAAACTGAAGGCTGAGATCTTTTGGGCTGGCGAAGGAGGTCGAAATAGACGTTGACCGCAGATTGCAGAGCGAGTTGGCGCGAGTTATTTTTTGTGGTATCCTTCTCCGCTATTGTGGGCGAAGATTTAAAATCTAAGCCTTACGAGAAAGAAAAGGAGTGAAATTATGAAGAAGACATTTTCCAAAAATGGGGATACCTGCCGGGTGACATTTGAGCTCCCCGCTAATGTCGAAGCGACAAGTGTCGCCGTTGTTGGTGAGTTCAATGATTGGGAGAAGGAAGCTCATCCAATGAAGCAACGCAAAGACGGTCGTTTCTCTCGGACTGTTGCCCTGAAGGCTGGTGCAGACTATCGTTTCCGCTTCTGGGTAAACGGATCCCGCTGGGAGAATGCCTGGGACGCAGATAAGTATCTTCCAAATGAGTTTGGCACTGAAGACTCAATTGTGTCAATCTGATGAAATATCCTGGCATTGAAACCGATCTGTGAAATTCGCAGGTCGGTTTTTTTATGCAACCTGTCTTGATAAAGCACGTATAATTATCATGTGAAGAGATAGTTTATCCCTTCCGTAGGGATAAGCCACGAAAATACAATGCAAGTGTCTTTTTGGAGGAATAATGAATAAACGAACGCGCTCGAGTCTGGTATTTGGATTTTTATTGATCTTGATCGGTGGCTGGTTCCTCGCCGTTCAAATTGTGCCTGGTCTGGATTGGTTCTGGAATATCTTTCAGTGGCCGATGTTTGTCATTGCAGTAGGAGTTTTTCTGCTGCTCTTAGGACTGGTTCTTGGCGCGCCAGGAATGGCGATTCCTGCTTGTATTGTGGGTGGTATCGGAGGCTTGCTATATTGGCAGAACGCTACCGGATATTGGGAGAGCTGGTCATTTGCCTGGTCATTAATCCCCGGTTTTGTGGGCGCTGGCCTGATGCTATCTTCTCTCTTAGGTGAGGGTGGCAAAGATACATTCCGTGTGGGCGCATGGATGAGCATGATTAGTCTGGTCGTATTTGTCATCTTCGGCGCTTTCTTCGGCGCCAATGTACTTGGCACCTACTGGCCCGTGCTGTTGATTGTGTTTGGTTTTTGGGTCTTGATTCAACCACTCTTCCGACGCAGAAAGAAAGCCTCTGAGCCAATTGATGTCGAGGTGCCTGTCGATGCAGAGATCATTGAAATTGAGGAAGATTCCGGAGTATGAACATGAATCGCGGAAGTTTCTTTTTGGGCATGATTTTTGTTGTGTTTGGTGGCTTGCTGCTTTTGGATAACTTTGCCATATTGAGATTCAACGTGTGGAAGTTGTTCTGGCCCATGCTGGTTATCGTATTGGGTGTCTGGATACTTTGGCAGTCACAGTATGGTGACAAAGTTCTCGAATCTGAAAGCGTTACCATCGATCTTGAAGGGGCAAGCGAAGGGCGGATCAGCCTGCATCATGGCGCGGGTGAATTGCGCGTTGCCGCAGGAACGTCTGAAACCGAATTGCTATCAGGTACCTTCGATGGTGGAATCGATCAATCATCAAAAAGAGTCGCTGACCGTCTGGAAGCCAAAATCAAAGTCTCTTCGCAAGGTTTCCCTTTTGCATTCGCGCCCTGGATCTGGGGCCCTGGGAACAGGATCCGTTGGGATCTGGCTATCAACCCCAGCGTTCCTCTTTCTTTGGAAGTCCACAGCGGTGCTAACGATGCGCGACTTGATCTGTCTGAAACCAATGTAACTAATTTGGAAATTCATACAGGTGCCAGTGCGACCGAAGTTCACTTACCAGCTCAAGTAGAGCATACGCGTGTCAAGGTTGAAGCCGGAGCGGCCTCAGTAAAATTGATCGTGCCGGAAGGTGTCGCCGCACGTATCGACGTCAGCGGGGGCCTGATTGGTGTAGATGTCGATCAAATGCGTTTTCCAAAGCAGGGCAAAGTATACTGCTCACCAGAATTTGAATCTGCACCTTACCGCGTTGAAATCAAGGTCGAAGCTGGAGTTGGTTCAATATCAGTGAATTGATATTGTCCAATGAAGAATCGTTAATAATTGTCAAAACGATGAAAATTTGACGCAATAAAATTCGTTAAGCAGATTTCGGAATGATTTTTGAACTAAAACACAAGCTCAAACCGAAATCTGCTGAAGCGTGGCGGTAAACTTTGCTCATTTTATTTCAAAGCACAAACCGCTACGCACTTAGGAGAATTTGATGAAAATATTAGATAATCGAGTCTTATGGGGAGCGTTATTGATCCTTGCTGGGGGACTGTTCATGTTACAAAACTTGGATCTGATCCCCAGCGCCTGGGGAGTGATTTGGGGTTTGTTCTTTGGCATCGCTGGCGGCGTTTTCCTGTTCATCTTCTTTAGCGATCGTTCTCAGTGGTGGACCGTGATCCCCGGCATCACATTGTTGGGACTTATGGTTCTGGTCGTCACTGATCAGTTCTTTCCCAATTTTGAGAATATTTGGGGCGGCAGTATCTTCTTGGGGGGGATCGCGCTTAGTTTTTGGTTAGTATATCTGGTCAATCGAGAAGCATGGTGGGCGATCATACCAGCGGGAGTCTTAAGTACGCTGGCTGCGGTTGCCGTTTTAGACGAATTCATGGATGATGCTGGCTGGATATTCTTCATCGGCCTTGGACTCACCTTTGCACTCGTTGGTGTGCTGCCGACTTCTCAAGGTCAAATGACCTGGGCATTCATCCCTGGGGGCATCTTGCTGTTGCTAGGGCTGTTCACTGCAACACCGTTGTATTCAGTAATCAACTACATCTGGCCGGTGGCATTGATCCTGTTAGGTGGTTATTTCGTAGTGCGCAATTTCCGTACATAGATTTGTGGAGAAAATTATGGATAAAAAACTATATCGTAGCCAAGGTGATCGCATGCTCGCCGGAGTTTGCGGTGGTTTGGCAGATTTTGTCGGCATCGATGCCACCCTGATACGTTTGGCGTTTTTCCTGCTGCTTTTTGGGGGCGGGGTTGGATTTTGGGTTTATCTCGTTTTGTGGATCGTTATCCCTGAGCAAGATGTTGAAAATTCTGGAGATTTTGGGGATCGTATCCGCCATATGGGAGATGACTTTGTCACCGCGGTCAATCGCCCTCACCCGAAGTCTGGTCTGATCGTAGGGGGTGGATTGATCATCCTAGGGGCGTTGTGGCTCCTGGAATCCTTGGGGATAGATTTCCTTTGGTGGTTAGATTTCGATCTGCTCTGGCCCGTGCTGCTAATTTTAGCCGGGTTAGCGATGATATTCCGGTGGAAGCGTTAGAGGAACAAAACTATGGAAAAAAAATCTAAACACAATGGATTTGTTTGGCCTATCATTCTGATACTCGTTGGCGCATTATTCTTGATGAACAACTTAGGCATCATTGATAATGTCACCTGGGATTCCATTTGGCAGTTGTGGCCGCTGATATTTATCGCCATCGGTTTAGATGGTCTGCTCAGGCGAAGTGAGATTGTTGGTCCGGTGATCATGTTTGGTTTGGGCGGCGTATTTCTGCTGAGTAATTTTGGTTGGCTGGGATGGAACGCCTGGGATGCATTGTGGCGTCTTTGGCCGCTACTCATTATTGCCATTGGTCTTGAAATCATGGTAGGGCGGCGTTCTCCCTGGCTCTCAGCACTAGTTGTGCTGCTCATTTTAGCTATGCTGATGGGTTTGCTCTGGATGGCGGGGATTGGATTTGCTCCCTTAGGTGGTCAATCCATAGAGAGTGAGTCAATTTATCAAGAGCTGGGTGACGCCTCTCGTGCTGAAGTCAGCCTGTCTCCTGCCGTTGGACAATTGCTTGTATATGAGTTGGGTGATTCCAAAGCGCTTATTGAAGGAGAAGTCAGCATCGGCCGCAGCCGTCAGATATGGGAAAGCTACAAGGTGCAGGGCAATACCGCGACATATTCATTGAACACGCGCAATAACTTCCCATTCTTTGGGTCTGGATGGGATTGGCAATTGGGACTTGATCCAGATGTGCCCATCGAATTAGAAGCATCCATGGCGGCTGGCGATATGGATTTGGAATTGGCTGATATTACTCTTTCGGGACTGAATGCCAGCCAAGCAGTGGGCGATCTTTTAATAAGTTTACCTGCGGGCGAATCAATAAATGGAGATATTAGCCAAGCCATCGGGCAGATCATTGTCTATGTGCCAAGCGATGTCTCAGTGCGCATTGAAGTGAGCAAGGCACTATCTTCCCTGACAATTCCCTCCGATTTTGATAGACAGGGCGACTATTATTACTCCCCAGGCTATGAAGCCGCTGAGATGGCCATTGACCTGGATATCAGCCAGGCAATCGGCAGCATTGTAGTGCGCTATAATAAGTAAGCGGCAATAATTTCAAAGGAGAATATCAACGATGGGATTGGCTAGAATATACCAATCCCATCGTTGCATATATTATGTCGAAACTTTGCCCTAACATCATTTTAGAAGGCACCCGCTTGACGCATAAAGATGATCTTACATTGTTTGTTCAAGAAAAAGAATTGCTCCAAAAGCTAGTTGCCGAGTCCGTCCTGCCCACTCTAGTATTGGATATCTCCGACGATGATATTCCCGCTGCTGCTGACAAGATTGCCGATTGGATGGAAGAGACAGGTGGGTTATGGGCCAAATAGATTCCATTCCAACGATTGTTGTATTGATTTCTGCAGACATCGAATGGCAAGTTATCGGCGAGCTTTTTCCCGAAGCAGATACCCAAGTTTCACCTTTTGGAGAGTGGTTCTCGTTATCACTATCTCCTTCCCTCAGTCCGATAACATTCTTCCATGGTGGATGGGGCAAGATTGCCGCAGCAGCCTCGACTCAATATGCCATTGATCGCTGGGGACCTGACTTACTTGTTAATCTTGGCACGTGTGGGGGATTTGCAGGTGAAATCGAAAAAGGGGAGATCATACTGGTTGAGCACACCATCGTTTACGATATCATCGAGCAAATGGGTGATCTTGATGAACACATTGCCCATTACACCACGGATTTAGATCTTTCCTGGTTGGGTGACGACTACCCTAAGGATGCTCGAAGATCACTGTTGGTGTCTGGAGACCGCGATCTATTAGTGGAAGACATTCCTGAGCTGAAATCTCGTTATGGAGCAATTGCTGGGGATTGGGAGAGCGGCGCTATCGCCTGGGTGGCACAGCGAAATGGAGTAAAAACTTTGATTTTGCGGGGTGTTTCAGATTTAGTGGGAGATGATGGCAGTCTTGCTTATGGTGATATGGAGTACTTTAAGGATGGAGCGAGAGAGATTATGGGACGATTGTTGAAGATTATGACAGAATGGTTGAAAATTATTTGAGAATTTGTCCGCTGTGGCCCATTCTATTTGTCTTTGTTTTTTCCCGGAGCGTTGCTAGATTTCCCAGGAGACTCGTCTGACTGTCCGGGGTCTTCATCCTTGTTTTGCCCGGGTGCATCCCCAGAGTTACCAGGAGACTGATCAGATTCGTCCGATGGATCTTTATCTTTTTTGGCTTGCCCCGGCGCGTCGCCAGAGTTTCCAGGAGACTCATCTGGTTCGTCGGATGGATCTTCATCCTTGTTTTGCCCAGGTGCATCCCCAGAGTTACCAGGAGACTGATCAGATTCGTCCGATGGATCTTCATCTTTTTTGGTTTGCCCAGGGGCATCGCCAGAATTTCCTGGTGGATCATCGCTGGGATCTAATGCATCGGGTTGATCGTCTGTGTCTGGAGTTGTTGTATCATAGTCGTCATCGAAGACGATTTCTTCTTTTTCACTGGGTTCTTGATCCCCAGGTTCTACATTTTCATCCTCGCTAATTTCCTGATCCTCCATATCTTCTTTTTTGTCATTTTCTTCAGGATCGGGTAGGATAAAACTGACCTGCTTTCCTCCACCATTATTATTGTTTACTATTGGAATGGGGGATTGCATGTTTTCTTTGAAATCGCTGATCCGTTCTTCAGCCTCTTCTTCTGAAGTAACTTCATCACTAAGGATATCTTCGACAATTGAAAGTGAGATTGGCCGGAAAATAAGGTTAGGGTCGGAACTGTAATCTGCCTGCGTGTTTGCGCGCATAGAAACAGATACAAAATCCGTATCTCTTGATGATTTGAATCCTTGAGCAAACACTGAAGCCCAAATTCCGATCATTACTACTATAGATAGCAGTATTGCCAGCATCCATTGTGTTCGGATGCCGGACCAGTTAATTCTTGGGGAAAGAGTTTGCACAGCCAAATTTTCTCTCTTTTGTCCTTTTTCTATTGTTCAATATTACCATGTATCAATCTAGACATTGTTTACAGAAATGTAATCTTTAATTCGCCGATATTTTATTATACCTATGCCAGAGATCTTTTTGATATCTTCAATATCAGAGAAAATTCCATTAGCGGTTCGATGATCAATGATATTGCTAGCAATTTTTGAACTGATCCCTTCCAGAGCCATTAATTCTTCCACTGGAGCAGTGTTAATGTTTATTCGTATTGACTGTTGCGCTTCCAACTCTAATGGCAGTAAGCGGTATACCATGATTGGTTCTGATTTTCCCTTGAATATATGGCTGCCCATAGGGATAATCATGAAATCGTCTTGATATTCGCCTAAAGCGGCATATGTGTCCTCGCTGATGATAGCGCTGGTTTCTCCTAATTCTTTGGTAAGACTTTCCAAACGTTGGGTAACGTTCACGGTATCACCGATGATTGAATAGTGTAGCCTGTCGGCGGTGCCCATTCCCCCTGCAGCTACCGCTCCAGTATTGATGCCAATGCCGGTCACCATCGGTGGTTCTCCTCTGTCCTGGCGTTGGATATTCATTGCATTTACCGCTTGAAGGATATCTACGGCAGCCATACAGGCTTGTCTTGCGCTTTCAGAAGCATCAAGCGTCATGGGTAGAACACCAAAAAATGCCATTACTGAATCACCGACGAATTCGTTTGTTACTCCATTGTGCGAGTTGATGATGGGGACGAGTTCTCCCCAATATTGGTTAAGCCAACCCAAAATCGTTGTAGGTGCTTCACTCTCAGAGATCACGGTAAATCCACGAATGTCAGTGATCATTACAGATGCGGTGGTGTTCTGTCCCTCTAATTTGAGATTTCCTGATGCGAGCCCCTTTCTGAGCTGATCCCGTACTTGAGGTGTGATCGTGCGCCCTAACAAATCCCGATAAATCTCACCTTCTTTTAAATGGGAAATCATGTAATTAAATGTGTGGGCTAAAACGGCTAGTTCATCATCCCCCTTTGTTTCTACTGAAACATCCCATTTCCCTTGGCTTACAGATGATGCCGCACTGACGACTTGTTTGAGCGGTTGAGTGATCCTTCTGGCGAGCAGTATGCCAACGGCGATGATCAATATAAGCCCTAAAGTGGCAATTATATAGATTTGACCTTGGGTCTGTTGGCTGGGGCGTACCAGAAAGGTTTCTGCCATAGATACGCCCACCAATCCTAAATCTTGGCCACCGCGAACTTCCCAGGGGCCAATAATCTCGCGATATTCAATACCGGCAATATTCAGTGGCCGCAATTGGCTATCTTGATCCTGACGCTTAAAAATCTCTGATACCATTTCATCCGATAAGCTAATCGCTTCAAGTTCGATGAGGGTTGTATCAAGGGGCTGGCCGTTTGTGTCGTAAAAAGAAACATGAGCAATTGTGCTTTCCTCTCCAAGGAGCTTCTCTCGAGTTTCCAACACGATGGTAGATATCGAACGCCCGACCAGTACTACGCCGGCAAGATTGTTCTCGTCATCACGGATCGGACCTGCAGTGTAGAAATAATCTCCCCAGGGAGCCTGGATAAATCCCGCATATTTGTCCCCCCGCTCATCGATTTCTTGGTTTAATACCTTCTGTACGAAAAGTGCATCTTTGAAAATATCCTCCCCCCTTGAAAATTCATAGGATTCCCGACCAGCTCCTGATATGTGGCGAATTGATAGAATTGCCTCCCCCTGAGAATCTAATATCTCAATGGCTTCTTCTTGGTTGTTGATCGCCAATCCAAGAACAAGTTCGCGCAATGTCTCTGCGTCACTTTCTAAAATAGAAGCCGATAACCCATCTGTGAACGCTAAGATTCGTAAAGTTTCTAAACGATTACTCTCCACCTCTACTAGCCAAGCCGACGTGAGCTGACCAAATTCAATGAGACTGTTTACAAATCGGTCTTCAATAGTATCTAAAGCCACTCGGCTGACGACATAACCTGCACCCATTGCGAGCATTAGAGCTAAGAGCAGATAAGGAAATATGATCTTCAAACGAACGGGGATTCGAACATTGGGTAGGGCAGATTTTATACTTCTGCTTTGTTCTTCATCGTGATCAACATCTGCCAAATTCATTATTGCTTGCTCCACCCAAGTTTTACTAAAGGGGGAGCGCAAAAAAATATTTACCCCATACTCTTTTACTTTCATTTCGCGTGATAGATCAGGATAACGGTTGGAAATGACCACTTTCACATCGGGATACCTCTCTCGAAGGCCTCGCAATAGCTCGCTGAGTGCATCTTCAGGCAAGTGGAGATCTAACACCAATAGGTTCGGGTTTTCTTGTTGGAGTATCGGAATAGCATCTCTAATATCTATGGTCGTATAAACTTGATCTCCGCGTTGGACGAAAATCTCAGTGAGTGTTTGTGCAGTTTCGATATCAGATTGGACGATGAGAACCTTCATAATTGCCCGATTTTATTTACGTTTTTGATTATGGTGCACCGACAAGGGAAAAGCAAACAAAAGCAATACTACTGATTCAAAAGAAGCTAACTAATCATACCAAATTGGTCAATTAGCGTATATCAAACTTTTGTACTGTTTATTCCTTTTTGGGTTCTAAGGGAATTACCTTGAGGGACCTCATATTTGGGGGTAGGGGGTGTTCTCCGCACATCCCCCTACCCCAAATGTGGTCCCTTACCACGGCGATTCCAAGAGACCCCCTTTATGACTCCAGAGTAATCTGAGTGAATATGGTAAGATATTTGTATCCGATGGTAAACCCTTCTATTCAATGGAAAATAGTAAAGTAATTCAATCAACTCAAATTAGGGATGATTCATTGCAGCAGTTTTTTTTGGATGCCTTGCCTGAAGCAATGCTTGTTATAGATTTTGCCGGGCGAATTCAACATGCCAATTCTCAAGCGGAAAAACTTTTTGAATATCATCGTGATGAATTGATTGGAAAAGATGTTGAAGTGTTGATCCTAAAGGATTTTCGAAAAGAGCATGCGAGGCGCCGAGTTTCCTATTTCAAGTCCCCAGAATCACGTCAAATGAATTCTGGTATGGAATTCTCATGTGAAAAGAAACATGGGGAAGTATTCCATTCAGATATCTCTTTGAGCCCAATTAGTATTGATGATCAAACACTACTTTTTTGCAGTATTCGCGATATATCTGACAGAATCGAAACACGAACCACTCTCGCGGAAAAAATTACTCAGTTAGAATCAATAAACGATATCGGATTGGCAGTTTCTTCCACACAAGATATAGATAGCTTGCTTTCATTAATCGTTGAACGAGCTGCAAAACTCGTTGGAGCTGAAGGTTGTGCAGTATTATTGCCGGATGATGAATCTGGAGAATTAGTATTTAGAGCAGCACTTGATGATATCGTTGGTATGCGTGTTCCATTAAGTGAGGGAGTTGTTTCGAACGTATTGAATTCGGGCGCACCAGAAATAATCAATGATGTATCCATTTTCCCAGGTCATTATCCAAAAATTGGAGAAGAAAGTGAAATATTGATTCGCTCACTTGTGGTCATTCCCTTACTTGCTGAGGGAAAAGCTGTGGGCGTTTTGACAGCGATCAACAAAATCGATGGAGATTTCTCAAGTGCCGATTGTGAACTGCTTGTCACTCTTGCCAGCTATGCAGCAACTTCTTTGCAGAATGTTCAACTCTATGACCAGATTCAACGTCATGCTGAAGGTCTACAATCTGAGGTGGCAAAACGAACAGATGCTTTGCGCAGATCCCAAGATTCCTTGCAGCAGCGCAATCTCGAACTGAACCGCTTATATCGAGCATCTGAGACTTTATTTTTTAGCAGTGTACCAAAACTAGAAGAAGTTGCGAAAACGATCGTCGAAACAGTGTTGGCAGAATTTGGCAAATCGAATTGCAGTCTTTTAATCGCTGAAGGAAAGAATGTGATAAAGCGAGTTGCTGTCTCGGGCCCTTATGCCGAAGAGGTTTCAAAGGGCGAACTAAGGCTCGATGGATCTGGCTTGGTTCCACGCACATTCAGGTCTGGCCAAGTTGTTAATATTCCAGATGTGCGCAACGACCCAGAATACGTGGCAAATTGGAAAGATGCCCGCTCTGAGTTGGCCATCCCCCTAAAATTGGGTGAAGAAATCATCGGAGTTATTGACGTACAAAGTACGGAATTGAACGCCTTCAACCGGGATGATGAACGACTAATGGCCATTTTTGCTGAGAGAGCTGCATTGGCAATTGAGAATGTGCGGCTGTTTGAAGCAGAGCGTCGCCAACGAGTTGAGGCTGAAACATTGCGAGAAGCGAGTGCGGTCGTTGCTGGTTCTCTCCATCAAGATGAAGCCATAAATGAGATCTTAGTACAGTTGGAACGTGTTGTGCCCTACGATAGCGCCTCGGTTCAGTTGTTAGGAGATGGGTATCTTGAGATCGTTGGCGGCCGCGGCTGGCCAGATGCAGATGAGATCTTGGGATTACGTTTCATTATTCCTGGTGACAATCCTAATTCTGAAGTTATACAGCGTCGTGAAGCAATCATCCTTGATGAACCCAGTGAAAACCATACCCCTTTTCTCCAGGCTCCTCATCGCCATATTCGATCCTGGTTAGGTGTTCCTTTGATCGTGCGCGATAAGGTTTTAGGCATGTTGGCCATTGATCATAATCAGCCGAATTTCTATGCATCTGAACATATTCGTTTAGCGACGGCGTTTGCAGATCAGGTGGCAATTACGATAAACGCGGCTCAGTTATTTGAGCAAACTGAGTCAACCCTAGCTGAAACGCAGATGTTGTACAGCATCGCTCGTATACTAATACAAACAGAAAACTCCACTGAATTGCTGCAAAGGTTAGTAGATAATGTGGCAGATAACCTACCTGCAGATAGAGTGGCTCTTGTGACATTCGATCTTGAAACACAAGATGTTATTCAATATGTCAAGGGTGGGCCGGGTAGCGACAATATTGTAAGAGTTGATTTCCAGGAGTTGATGGATGGATTGAGTGGTTGGGTATTGCGCGAGTTTCAACCGGCTCTCTCTCCTAAAGGAATTCCTGACCCTCGAGAAAGTGAAGATGTTCAAAAGCGTCGTGTGGAAACATGTTGTGGCGCAATTATCGTCGTCCCCTTGCTTATCCGTGATCGAATTATTGGAACCATAACTGCCATCAACAACCCAGATGATCCAGATTTCACAAAGAATGATGTAAATTTAATAGAAGCGATAGCCAACCAGGCTGCTATTGCCATCGAAAATGCCAACTTGCTCGATAAAAGCCAAACCACATTGGCTGAAACGCAAATGCTCTACCGTGTGGCGCAATCACTAATTCAGGCCGGAACATTGCACGATGTGTTGCAATCTTTGGTTGACAATATTGCTAAATTTCTCCCGGCGCACCTTGCGGCTCTCTATACGTTTGATCTGAACAAAGGGGAAATTACGAACTTCGTTTTTTCGGGAATGGGTATTGATGATATTGATAATGCAGATTTCGACGAATTGATGGATGGGCTTACGGGTTGGGCGATTAGAGAGTTAGAGCCAGCCGTTTCGCCAAAGGGAGTTCTCGATCCGCGTGAAAGTGCGGCGGGACAAAAGCGAAAAACTGATGCTGGATTCGGAGCTATAGTCATCGTGCCATTAGTTCACAGAGGTATTGTGCTTGGATCAATGTCTGTTATCAATCGGGATGATCAGCCCAATTTCACGCAGCGTGAAATTGGTATTATGGAAGCAGTTGCTAACCAGGCTGCAATTGCTATTGAGAACGCGATATTATTTGAAGAGATTCAGTGGTTAGCAACTACAGATGGACTAACAGGCACCCATAACCGCCGAAATCTCTTTGAGCTTGGCCGTCGAGAGATCGAACGCGCTCGAAGGTATGAACATCATCTCTCAGCAATTATGCTTGATATTGATAATTTTAAGAAAGTTAATGATACCTACGGCCACAGTATTGGGGATCAAGTCTTACGATCTTTAACACAGGAATGCTTGGAAAGCTTGCGAGAATTTGATATTCTTGGTCGATATGGGGGTGAGGAATTTGCAATTATTCTCCCTGAAACAGATTGCCAAGCTGCGTGCAAAACTGCAGAACGCTTGCGGCAGCGAGTTGAAGAAAAACATTTTGAAACAACGAAGGGGGAACTGTCATTGACTATCAGTTTGGGAGTTGCGGAACTTAGCGATGATATTCCTGATATGGCCACTTTGCTTGACTTGGCAGACTCTGCCTTATATGTTGCAAAACAGTCCGGTCGAAACCGCGTTGAGTTAAAAACGTAAACACTAGGGCAGCCAAATTTTAAGAATGTTGTCTGACCGTCCAACGCCAATGATGATCGTCCCATTATCAAGCGTGACCGCCCCCAAATTTGTGCTCATTTGCCCCTCAATCGGCAATTTCCAGGCCACATCGGCTCCATCAAAAGTCCGCTGAATTGCCCCCAGTTCATTGCGAGATTGATTGGGCAGCAGCAATTCGATAAGCCCATCCCCGTCGAAATCCCCTGCAATGGCCATATCAAGATTGCGCGAGCCGATCACATGAGAAGTATATCCCCCAATCTGAGCAACTTTTAACAATCGATTTCCATCCGTTTGAAAAAACTCCACAACCCCGCCAATATGCGGTGTGAGCACGTCAACAATTTCCATTTCACCATTCGGCCCAAAGGGAGCCACGGCAATTTGATGGCGCCAACGGTAACCTATCCCAATGGCATCTCCCAATGCTAGGCGCTCACCATCCTCTGAATAAACAACCAATTGAGCGCCATTGATCCCATCGCTCAAGGTGACGATAATCTCGCGATTGCCGTCGTTGTTCAAGTCAGTCCAAATAGGGGCAATGCCTTCGATGACTTGTCCATCAGGGACTTGGATGACACTGACAACTCGAATATCTGGAAATGTTTCTGTTAAAGTGATACTGGTGGCCTCGATTTCGTCCCCCAGAACTCCATGATCGTATTTGGACGTGGGCCCGCTGAGTAATAGCAAACGATCAGCGTCATCACTAAGGATGCGGGCGTCAGGCAGCGCGTTGATATCAAGTGTGGCGATGATCTGATTAGATTTATCTATCAACGATAAGGATCCATCGTTATTAATGAATGTATACAATTCCTGAGATGGTAGATAGATGGGATGTGTTGAGAGGGATTGATCCGGCGAGGAGACGGCCACCAATTTGGGAATACCATCTTCAATAAAAATGAGTGGCGGAGATTCAGGGTTGAGTTGGCCTGGAGTGATTTGAGCAGTTTTTACGCTTTGGGTATTGATGTTGAACCCTTGCACGCGTCCATCATCGAGAATCACTGCCCAAAGGCTGCTGCCCTCATAGGGAACAGCGACCACCCATAGCGGTGTTCCTTCTAGTGTAATTTCAATTGAGGTGCCGTTGGGTAGAGAGCCAGTCCCTTCAATAAACCTATTCCCATCCGGCATATGATGCGTATAGCCAAATAATGGTTGGGTCTCGGATTCTGACTCATCCTTGTCAGTCGCAATTGTTTGGGGTGCCTTTACAGTGGTTAATGCAATAGTCGCAGTGGGATCTGGGGTTTTTGTTTGCGCAATTGCTTCTACTGGCGCACAACTCGCGATGAGTAGGACCACGAACAGAATTAAAAGATTGGGAATCAATCTATTCATCATTCTGCGGTTGCATGTGGGGCGCTTGCCAGGCGGGAGATTTATGAACATGGACAACCTTCCATTTATCATCTCGTTTTATCATCACCCGGCTCTCATTGTGCGAAACAACGCTGACACCTTCTGGAAGACCTGAGCTAAGCAATAATGTGTAGCTGGCAATAGCCGTATCGCCGAAATCTTGAATGTGCAGGTTAGCCAGATCGAAGCGGGTAGGCGGTTTTTCCGTATCCCTAGTTTGTTCAACATCGGAGCCGAACACGGCCCCGCGGCGCTCATTTTCCAGCATCAAAAAATCATGAAAATTAAGCCCATCGATGCGGTGGGGCGTGACCCACCATTCGTAAAGGGTTAGTTTTGAACTGGTGGACGCATGATAGGCATCAATATCGTTGTCCATGATCGATTGGAGATGTTGCTCCAAGAAAGAATAAACTTCATGGTATTGGGACATGGCAACTCCTATTCCTGGCGGTTGATGCTGCGTTCTTCGCTGAAACCCTCGGGGTAGCGGTTGCGAAGTTTGTCGACGTTGCCTTGAGCGATCTCACCCAAAGGGATGCCGATGGCGGTTGCTGCCTCAGCGACATACCACATCACATCACCAAGTTCTTCTGCCAAAGTTTCTGGGGAAATTTCGTGTCCGTGGGCGGTGAGCTTTTTGACCATATTGGCAAACTCACCTGCTTCTCCAGCCAGCCCTAAGGCAGCGATAACCAAGCGCTGCTGGCCATCACCACCGGCGCCAGCTGTGCGAGATGCCAGGGATTGATATTCATTCAGAGTAAGTTTATTCATTTTTGTGTTCATCTAAGGTTGCCTTCGGCACGCCTTTGGTGTCAGTTGTTTCTGTAAGCCAAATATTCTATTTCGCTGATAACTCGTTCAAGCTCATCAACCATAAAATTGCTTTCCAAATCTTTGAACACTTCGAGAAGCGTGCGATAATACCAGAGTGTGCCTTCTTTGCCTCCGTTGAATTTCTCCCAGGTTTCTTCGCCGCATAATCGGAGATCTCGCAAAATCGAGCGTGCATTGTGCAGCTTATCGGCCAATGATACGCGCCTGCTTTCCGGTGAAGCCTCTTTTAGATGGTCGATATAAGATTCTTTGCGTTCTTGCCACGGCGGCTTTGGGAATGTATAGGCATCGGTACAACTCAATACGATGTCGGCAACATTGTTCCCGAAACGTCGTTGTATCTCTTTCAAGGTTTTCTTGCCACCCTGATCTTCGACAGCATCATGGAGTAGGGCTGCAATGGTTTCATCCTCTCCTCCACCGGATTCCATTACCAGAGCAGCTACGCTCAAGAGATGTGCGATATAAGGCGTGGCAGTTCTTTTACGAGTCTGGCGAGCATGTAGTTGTGTGGCGTAAAGGAGTGCTTCTTCGAAGCGTTTGGATAATTTTGGCATGAGGAGAAAATTAGAGTCTACAGTTTAGCAAAAGTCCCCAATTTAGGGGACTCTAGGTTTTGCCTATTATAGCCGCTTCTGCAGCTCTGTGCTGAATTTTTGCTTGAAAAGAATGCTATTTCAAATAGTGACGTTTTAGTTCTGATGCATAATGCATCCCAACAGTATCCGCGTTTTCATGCAGCCATTCTTTGAGTTCTTTTTTTCCCGTCGGCGCTTTGTCAGAAACCAGTAGATCCGCCATCAATCCTTGAATTTCATCATTCGTGAGCACAACGTCTCCAAGTGCAAGCCCTAACAACCTGGACATGGCCAATGCTAAAAAGGGTGAAATATGGATAAGTTTAGCATTGCTTCCAACCGCTGCCCGAATTTCTTTAACCAACTCATTGAACGAATAGATCTTTGGGCCAACGGCATCGATGATCAAATTTTCAGACTGTTCACCTGCTGCGACGGCGATATCAGCCAGATCTTCGGCATAGATGGGCTGCAGGCGATAATCTCCTGATCCTGGGATGATGAATAGTGGAAAGCGTCGCAGCAGATAGGCGATATTGTTGATTAGAATATCTTCCACTCCGAAGATGACTGTCGGCCTGATGATGGCATAGGATAGCCCCGAAACTTTCAGATCTTGCTCTAATTGAGCCTTGCCCTTGAAATAGGGAAGTGGGGAATCTATTATTGGGTTGGTAATGCTGACATGTACTATTCGTCGAACTCCTACTCGTTTGGCCGCATTGAAGAGGGAGCGTGTGTTGTCTACGGCGTTCTCAAACGTTATATCTCCATGGGAGAAACGCACCCAATAGGTGTTGAAAAGTGTGTCTACTCCCTGTAAAGATTCGGCAAGCGCATCCAAATTATTAAAATTGAATGGGTATGCCTGCACTTCTTTATTAAAAGGATTCTTCCGATTGGGATGCCCCGTCAGCGTGATGACTTGGTTACCTTTTGCCAATAAGCGTTCGGTAATGTATTTTCCGCTGTATCCAAAAGCTCCTGTAATAGCAATTCGTTTCGACATGTTTCACTCCTGTATCGCTACCCATAAAATGTGATTATTTCTGATCTGCTCCGAATAATTTCTGAACTGCACCCATGCGAAATTCATCCAAGGCTAGGACTGTGGCTACCAGATTGTCAATTTTCTCGAAAAAGCGTTGGATATTCCCCAGCCTATCTTGGTAGAAAACTGCCAACTCTAATTCTTCTTCAGAGATTTCTGCAGATTGTGACAATTCAAGGCTCAGGTCGACGGTTCGAATGGCTATGTCAAATTCTTGTTTTTCACGCTCTCGCAGGATTCCTTTGACGATCTTCCAGAAATCTGTTTCAGCGGAGTAATAATCCTTGCGGTCGCCGACGCGTAGGTGTTTTTGCACCATCCCCAGGCGTTCAAGTTGGCGCACATTTGTGCTCACTGCACCTTTGCTCACGCTGACCTGTTCAACCAGTTGATCCAGCGATAGCGGCCCGGGGGAGAGGTAAATAGCACCGAAGATTGCTCCCATGGCTTTTGGGAATCCCCAAAAGAAGCTGATACGGCTCATCCCTTGGATGAAATTTTGGCGGGCCTGGGAAAGAGAGTTGTCCATTAGGAAATCCTTTTTGTTGTGAATGTTTAGTATAAACTAAATATAATATACATCATCTGTTGTTGGGAGTCAAGGATGAAATTGATGCTTTAAACCTGTTACCAATTACGGATGGAAACGATATAGGAATTGCCCCCAACGATCATTTGAATCGCTGATACGAAGAGATTGAATGCCTCTTTTATGTGATCAGATAAATCAGTGCACAGTGATCCTAACGCTGTCCAATAGTGTGCAGTAACGCGAAGTTAGCAGGTCCCTTCGCTCCAATGGGGAATCCTGCAATTAGAACGACCTCTTGCCCTGGCTGGATCGTTGTCTCAGCGATAATCGCGGCTTCGACATATGCGAGCATATCTTCAACGGTTTCAGAATGGGGTACTAAATGGGGTGTCACCCCCCACATCAAATTCATTTGACGGTATGTGCATTCTATGGGAGTAAAGGCCAAAATCGGCACCCCGGGGCGCGCTTTCGACATCAAGCGCGCCGTACGCCCGCTCTGTGTGAAGACTGCGACAGCGGCAACTTCTTTATCTGTCACCATTTCATTGGCGGCCCGAGTAATGAATAAGGCATCATCATGAGGCATATCTTCGCTGATTTGGATCTTGTCATGACCCCATTCACGCATATGCGCCTCAGCCTGGCAGATGATCGAACTCATCATCTCAATCGATTTGATCGGATAGCGCCCCACTGCAGTCTCCCCAGAAAGCATGACCGCATCGCTGCCATCGAAGATGGCATTGGCCACATCGGAAGCCTCGGCTCTCGTCGGGCGGGGATTATGCATCATCGACTCCAGCATTTGAGTTGCTGTAATGACCATTCTTGCGTGGCTATTTGCCATTTGGATGATGCGTTTTTGCTCGATGGGCACTCTCTCTGGAGGCATTTCCACCCCTAAATCACCGCGCGCCACCATGACCCCATCGGCAGCATGCATAATCTCGTGCAAATTGTTTAGCGCCTCAGGGCGCTCGAGCTTGGCGATGATGGGAATATTACACTGGTCTGGCGATAGATTAGCAATCGCCTGTCTCAGACGGCTGACATCCTTGGCTGACCGCACGAAAGACAAGGCGATTAAATCGATGTTTTGTTCAAGACCGAAAGCTAAATCTGCCTTATCTTTATCTGTGAAAGTTTGCAGAGTCAGATTTGCGCCAGGGAGGTTAACACCCTTATTGGGTTTGAGCGTGCCTCCGATGATCACCTCAGTTTCGACGGACTCTTTCCCTATCGATTTGACCTGCAATTCAAGGTTCCCGTCATCAAGCAATATGCGTCCCCCAATTTGTGCACTGCGGGGTAGATCAGGGTAATCCACTGAGACATACCGCGCATCTCCAGGCACTTCTTTCGATGTCAATGTAAGTATTTGACCCGCGATAATTTCGACTTGTCCCTCGGTTAAATCGCCAGTGCGGATTTTAGGACCCTGTAAATCTTGCAAGATTGTGATTGGTTGATCAAGATGTTGGGAGGCTTTTCGTATTCTCTGGATCGATAGCGCGTGGTCCTCATGTTTCCCGTGTGAAAAATTGATTCGGGCAACATTCATGCCAGCAGAGATCAAGCGTTGGATTGCGTGTTCATCTTGACTGGCAGGGCCGATGGTAGCGACGATTTTTGCACGGCGATTCATGGAATTCTCCAGGCTAGGTAGTGTTGAATTTTTAGGAATTTAGAGGAGTGCGAACCCCATGACATGCTCATCCATTGCAGGAGAGAAATCCCCAAAGTTCAACACGGCCTAAATATAGTGCAATTCTTTGGCTTGTTTCTTTAGATCATCTCGGAAGTCTGGATGAGCAACGTTGATCAAGGCATGCGTTCGTTGGCGAATGGTTTTACCATATAGATCTGCAACGCCATGTTCTGTGACGACATAGTGAACGTGGTTGCGGCTGGTGACTACCCCGGCCCCATGTTTGAGCAGCGGCACAATGCGGCTGAAGTTCTTAGCTTTACTGGGGAGAGCGATGATTGGCACACCGCCCTTGGAAAGGGATGCCCCATAGATGAAATCCAATTGACCCCCAACGCCGCTGTAGAGTTTCGGCCCAATGCTATCCGCACAGACTTGCCCAGTGAGATCGACTTCTATCGCGGAGTTTACAGCCACCATGCGTTCATTTTTTGCGATCACAAAGGGATCGTTGACATATTCCGTACGATGGAATTCGATTAGCGGGTTGTTGTGCACCCAATTGTAGAGCTTTTTGGTTCCCAAGATGAAACCGGCGATGATCTTGCCCTGGTGCAAGGTTTTTTTAGCATTGGTCAACACCCCGGCATTGACCAGATCGATAACACCATCAGAGAACAGCTCTGTGTGAACACCCAAATCCTTCTTATCGTATAGATAATTCAACACCGCATCTGGTATGGCGCCGATGCCCATTTGCATGGTAGCCTCGTCAGGGATCAACTCAGCGATATGACCGGCGATGCTCTCGACGATATCATCGGGGCCTTCACTGCCCATTCCCAGTTCTGGGAGATCATAATTGACTGGGACGATGTAATCTAGCTTGCTGACATGAATGAAGGAATCGCCCAAGGTGCGCGGCATTTGCTCGTTGACCTCGGCGATGATGATCTTGGCTGATTCTGCGGGGCTTTTGCTCAGGCCAACCTCGACGCTAAAACTGCAAAATCCATGTTCATCGGGCGGGGAGAGATGAACTAGGGCTACATCAACCGGCAGGCGTCCTTCTTTGAAGAGCAGGGTAAACTCTGAGAGCAGTACTGGCGTGAAGTCCGCCCGACCAGCCTGAACGGCCTCCCGATTGTTGGGGCTGATGAACATGGTGTTCACCCGCAGGTGCCCTTCCATCTCGGGTTTTACATAATCAGCTGAACCGATGGTAAGTGCCTGACAGATCTCTACATCTTCAAGATTGTGAGCATAATCGACCAGAGCAGCCAATACGGTTGATGGGACGGAGCAGTTGCCCGTAAGAAATATGCGGTTTCCAGATTGGACGGCTTTGACAGCTTCAGCGGCTGTAACTACTTTATTCTTGTATTGTTCGACCCAACTCATAACGCTACACCCTCCCTTTCAGAGAGTCTTGCAACCTCTCGTGTAGGATTTCACCTTGATGTGTGAACAGACCGTGTTTGAGGCTGGGTTTCAACTCCAGGGCGTTTTCTAAACCAATTTCAGCGATCAGCCGTATGAAAGGCCAGGAAGCGTTATTCAGGGCATGGGTGGCAGTGCGTCCTAAAACACCGGTCATGTTGGGAACGCAATAGTGGACTACTTCTTCTTCAACGTAAGTGGGGTTGCTGTGAGTAGTAGGGCGGCTTGTTTCGATACAACCGCCCTGATCGATTGAGAGATCGATGATCACCGAACGTGGCCGCATCGATTTGACCATTTCACGGGAGACGAGAATTGGTGCACGCGCTCCGGGGATCAGAACTGCCCCAACTAATACGTCTGCAAAACGGCAAACTCGGGCAATATTAAAGGGGTGAGATACCATTGTGACCACACGGCCATCAAATCTGCGGTCTAAATCGCGTAATACTTCCAGATTTCGATCGAGGACATAAATGGCTGCACCCAGACCGAGGAAATTGCGCGCCGCAGCATTGCCAGCGGTACCACCTCCTAATATGACCACCTCCGCGGGGGGCACGCCTGGTACGCCACCAAGCAGGATTCCTTTCCCCCCAAAGTTGTTCTGAGATAAAGTTGCTGCGACCTGAGCAACCATTCGTCCCCCAGCCTGACTTACAGGAGTCATTACGGGCAGAGTACCATCTTCGTCTTGGATGATCTCCATGCCGATGGCAGTAATTTTCTTTTCGAGGAGCATCTCGATTTTCTGAGATTGCCCCGCGGCAAGGTGCAAAAATCCAGCCACGATTTGACCCTCGCGCATCCAATCGAACTCGATTTGGGTTGGCCGGGCAACCTTGATGAGAAAATCTGCCCGTCCATATATTTCTTCACCGCTGTAAACGATTTGCCCACCAGCTTGTTGGTAATCATAATCGCTGAAGCCGCTGCCTAAACCGGCTTCGTGTTCGATATAGCAGGTATGTCCGGCGTCATGGAGCAGACGAACGGCAGCGGGGGTCAATCCAACGCGATATTCCGAATCTCGGCGTTCTTTTGGGATGCAAATGTTCATATAAATCCTCATCTGAAGTCTGGTAGTCTTTTCGTCTAAAGGTCAATAGTTTTGCATTGCCATTTCGTACAAAAACCGACTACCCGACTAATTTGACTAATATGGCTTTTTGCGCATGCAGCCGGTTGTGTGCTTGCGGGAATAACCTGGAGTGCGGTCCGTCTGCTACCGGATCGGTAATCTCTTCTCCACGATGGGCGGGGAGGCAGTGCATGACGATTACATTATCTTTGGCATCAGCCACCAATGCATCGTTGACCTGGAAAGGTGGAAAAACCTGCTGGCGCTTCTTGGTTTCTTCCTCTTTGCCCATGCTGGTCCAGGTATCGGTGTAGATTACATCGGCATCATTGACTGCTTCTGCCGCATCGTTGAGCAACGTGATCTTGCTGCCGCTTTCTGCAGCGAATTTCTTCCCTATTTCTATGGCTTCAGCGGGCATATCGTATCCTACTGGATTGCCAATTGTGAAGTTACTTCCCAGTTTGGCACAGATATGCATCAATGAAACTGCCACATTGTTGCCATCACCAACGTAGGTGACGTTCAATCCTTTCATATCCTTGTATTCTTCGTAAATTGTCAATGCATCGGCCAATGCTTGGCATGGATGATTGTAATCGCTCAAACCATTGATAACTGGTATGCTGGCCCATTCAGCAAGCTCTTCAACATGAGCGTGATCGAAAACGCGCGCCATAATTGCATCGACATAACCTGAAAGCACGCGGGCAACATCGGCAATTGATTCGCGCTTGCCCAAGCCGATCTCCGCAGGTGAGAGATAGAGGGCGTCACCGCCAAAATGGCGCATGGCCATATCAAAAGAAACGCGAGTTCGTAAACTTGGTTTCTGAAAGATCATTGCCAATACTTTGTTTTTAAATATCGGACTGTTGCCCCCACTTTTCCATTCATCTTTGAGCTGGACTGCTGAATCGAGCATTTCTTGCAATGATTCGGATGAGTAGTCAGCAACGGTTAGAAAGTCTTTCATATTTTTGAACTCCTTGGAAATAGAATTTTGATTTCAAAAGGCGACATTTTGGGAAGTATATCACGATTGATATTCTGACCTAATGTCATTACGCGGGTTCTATGGGAATTACCGTGAGAGACCTCACATTTGGGGGTAGTGCGTGTGCGGAGCACGCCTACTACCCCCAAATGTGGCCCCTTACCAAGGGCCCTTACCACGGCGATTCCTAGAGATCTATTACGCGGATCAGACTTTGAGCGATGTAATCTTTTTTAGCTAACAGTGTTGTAAAGATATCTACTATTTTTTTGACCACAATTAGTGAAGTTTCATTTATAATATCAACATAGAATATCAGTTACATATAAAAAACGAACTTACGCACATGGAGTGAAATTCATCGCAACAGGAGTTGGTGAGAAATCCAGACACCCTGTTTCTAAAAATATCTCCTAAAGTGCAATATCAGAGGTTACCATGAGTGCAAGAATACTTGTTGTTGATGATGAAGAAGCAATTCGAAATGCCTTAACGGAAATTTTGGCTTATGAAAACTACACTGTTGTATCTGTTCCAAATGGGGAAGATGCCATAAGAAAGCTTGCTTCAGAAGAAATTGATCTGATGCTGTTGGATATTCGCATGCCGGAGATGGATGGTGTGGAAGTAATGAAGAAAGCGGCAGAGATCTCACCAGATACCCAGATTGTGATGCTGACTGGGCACGGTTCAATGGATACTGCAATCGAGGCACTGAGACACGATGTTCATGATTACCTGATTAAACCGCCTAGAAGGCAAGATGTGCTCAGCAGTGTAGCTAGCGGGTTGGCTCATCGAGATGAAATTAAGCGCAAACGAATGATATTAGGCCAGATAGAAGATTCGGTTGTGCAACTGAAAGATGCCGAAGGAATTACATCTTTGCCCAAACCTAAACGACAGGTTGTCCCATTACCTGAAAGAGTAAGCCTTGATTTAGCTCGTCGCGAAATTTGGCGTGGTTCAGCAAGAGAGCGATTGACTCCTACAGAAGGAAAGCTTTTAGAAATCTTCGTGACGAACTGGGGACGCGTGATGTCCCACAGTAATTTGGTATTTTTGGTACAAGGATACGATGTGCCAGAATGGGAGGCTCCAGAAGTTCTGCGCCCGCTTATCAGCCGACTGCGCCGAAAGCTCTCTTCGTTCCCCCAAGGTGAAAAATGGATCTCGAGTGTCAGAGGGATTGGATACGTTTTTGATGCCGAAGTCCCCGAATAAAATAATCACTCATGCGGATTCCATGGTAACTCACTAGAAATCGTCGGGTGACTTAGCCAGCTTAACCACCCCCCCGGAGAACCTTTTTTCGGGGGGGATTTATCTACCCCAACCAAAGCTAAACTTAGACAAAGCAAAATCGTGCCAAACCATTGCCATAGGCTCATTTGTTCCCCCAACCATACTTGAGCCAGGGTAATGGTAATTAGCACTTCACTCAATCCTAGAATTGCCGTTTGCATTCCACCGATATGCTTCACACCTAGAAAGAGGGTTAGGCGTGATAAGAAGGTTACGAAAGTCAGACCAAGCATTGGCCACCAGACGATCATTTCTGTTGGAATGACATTATTGGGGGCAAAGAATAAGGTTGGGAGTACGACAACGCTCATTGCCAACAAAGTGTAGACTGTGACTGTTGGTGCTGGCATGTCATAGAGTACACGTTGATTGATTGGTAAATGCAACGCATAAAGAGCCGCGCCGATCAACATTTGGATCACACCGATGGGGTCGATCGCTTTCGCGCCCGTTTGGGTGAGCAGATAAACGGCGGGGATTGTCAGCCCCAAACGGATCACGGTCAGACGGCTGGGGGGCTGCTTATCCAAGAATAGCCAAAGTGCTACGAATAAGGGGTATAACGAATACAGAAGTTGGCCTACGCCCGCTTCGATCCGGCCCAAGGCACTGTAGTAAAAAAGAGATCCCAGGCCGTTGATAGCACCGGCTAATAAACAACCTAGCAATCCTGCCGGATAAATGTACAAGTATTGTCGTCTGAAAATTATTATGAGGGACAACAAAAATAGAGCTGCTAAAACGGTACGAATGGCAACCACGGTAAGAGGCGCAGCACCTAAGAGAATAGCACGCCGTCCAAATACGGGTGCCATTCCCAAAAAGACAGCTGAGGTCAGCGCTGCAGTGATACCTTTTGTACGTAGGGTTGCCATTGCATGTCTAATTCGATCCGTTTTTTAGCAAGGTGTCGATTTCGTCGACCAGTTCATCGTCAAGGAATTCGCCCTTCATCATAAGCGTGTGGATGCGACCTCTCAAGCGGGCTTTTTCGTCGGTTGTGAGGGTTTTTGCCGTTACAACGATGACCGCGATCGAAGCGGTCTTTTCATTGGCTTTCAGAGCATCCAGCACAGAGAAACCATCCATCTCTGGCATCATCAGATCTAGAACCATGACGTCTAGTTCTTCTTTTTGTGCTAATTCTACTGCTTCCCGGCCATTTTCTGCTTCGAAGATCGTATATTCTCCCTGGGATTGCAGAATCCTGCGGATCAGACGCCTGGCGTGAGGATGGTCATCTACAATTGCCACACTCGAATAACGTTTGGGGGTGATCCTACTGAGTGCGGAGAGCAATCCCTCTTCGGGTTTTTCTTCCGGAAGATTCTCTGGTATTTCGACATCTTGAACCTTACCCTCCCCTAAGATGATCTTCTCTACAGGCATGGTATGACCTGTCATATTGACAACGACGACTTCATCTCGTTTGATCTGTCCAGAACGTACCATCTTGATCAACCCGGCAAAGGCAACGGCAGATGCTGGCTCCATGGAGAGCCCTTCCATCTTTGCCAGCACATGAATAGCTCTAAAGGCTTCATCGTCAGTGACGCTTTCGAAAGTGCCTCCGCCGCCTTTTAACATGCGTTCACGGAGAATGGTGTAGGTGTGGCCTGGATCTCCAGTTGCCAATGTGGCAATATGTGTGCGTGGGGAAGTGATAGGGTCGGCGACAGCTTTACCATCTTTCCAGGCGTGAACCATGGGAGCGCAGCCCTCGGTTTGAATGCTGGCTGCTGCGGGGAGTCGATCTGTCAGGCCCATCTCAATTAATTCGTTGAAGCCTTTGATCACACCAACGGGGCCAAGACCACCACTTACCGCTTGGATATACCAGTCTGGGACGCGCCAGGGAGCAGTTGAATCATTGGGTTCGGCAGCCAACGCCGAGGTCAGTTGTTCGCTGATTTCGAAAGCGATGGTTTTCATAGCTTCGAGCGCTGGGATCGAGCGTACCCCACGATCCAAATATGAACCCTGCGGGCGCTGCTCGGCGAATTCTGCGGCTAATTTCTTTGTCTGGTCGTACGATGCGGTTACCTTGATCACCTGGGTGCCGTAGATGGCCACTTCGCGCATTTTCTCGGAGGGAACCAGACTGTTCAAGAACGCCCAGAGCTTGATGCCAGCTCGAGCTGTATATGCTGAGTATGAAATGGCCACATTTCCAGTGGAAGCGAGTATGGTTTCAGTGATGCCTGCTTCTTTAAGTGATGTGACCGTGATCGATGCCTGGCGATCTTTAAATGAGCCAGTTGGGTTTTGGCGTTCGTCCTTGATATAGAGATTCGGAATCCCTAACAGTGTTCCCAGGGTAGCAGCCTTGAGCAAGGGAGTGCCGCCTTCGCCCATGCTGATCACTGGGTGTGGGTCTTGAATTGGTAATGCATCGTAGTAACGCCAGATATTGAAAGGTCGGGCATGAAGCTCTTTGAGGAACTTTTTGCCAATACTCTTGTAATCGTAGCGTGCTTCTCGCCATCCACCACCACAACTGGGGCAGATGGAATCTTTAGGTGAATAAGTGCCTTGATGCCCACAATCTAAGCATTCGGCAATAACGTGTGAATACAATTGATTACTCCTATGATATAGATTATTGATTTGTGCAAAACACCCCCGAGAGGGGCGCTGTATTTTTATTCTATTTCTGCTTCCGTAAATATGTTATTCAACGCCTTGATCAAATCATCCTTTAAGATTGGTTTAGGGAGGTATCCAGCCGCGCCAGCATCCATAGCTTTCTTTTCGACATCCAACAAGCTGCATACCACAATGGGAATATCTTGTACATCGAGGTCATTTTGAAGCGTCTGTAGAATTTCCCAGCCATCATGTTCAGGTAGATTTGTGTCCAGTGTAATCGCAAATGGTCGTAGTTCAAGCGCCATTTTTAAGGCGTCGTTTGGAAGGAGAACAGAAACGATCTGATATTTTGTATCCTCCAGATAGCGTTGATAGAGATCTGTAACTTGAGGATCACCATCAATGGACAAAATAGTTAATTTTTCTTCTGGCAAAATGGGAATTGTGAAATAGAAAGTACTTCCTTCTCCCGGGGTACTATCAACGCCAATCTTACCATCATGCAGATCAACCAGCAGGCGGGAGATCGAAAGACCTAGGCCAGTACCACCTGTCGAACGCGTGGCGGAGCCATCTACTTGCGTGAAAGGTTCAAAGAGGTCTTGTTGATCTTCGTGGGCGATACCAACGCCTGTGTCGATTACGGCTATTCTTACCTCAGGGCGTCCACTGTTCCCAATTTGTTCAGTTACAGCAACTGTGATACTACCTTCGTCTACAAATTTTGCTGCGTTCGAGAGCAGGTTAAGCATAATTTGACGAATGCGGGTTGGGTCTGCGTGGATGATGGGGATGCCATCCTGAATATCTGTCCGAAGTTCAACGGGTTTATCTTTTATCAGACCACGTGTTGTAGAGAGAACACTTTCGACAATTTGGGGTAATTCGATGTCTTCGAAAGCCAACTCCATTTTGCCGGCTTCGATTTTTGAAATATCCAAGATGTCGTTGATCATATTTAAGAGGTGCTGCCCGGCGTTATAAATCGCCGAGAGATCTTGCGTTTGCAGTTCAGTTACAGGGCCATCAATACCCTTCATAATCACGCGCGAGAAGCCGATGATGGAGTTTAGCGGTGTGCGCAGTTCATGAGACATATTGGCCAAAAATTGTGATTTCAGTGAGTCTAACTCTCGAAGCTGTTCGGTGATCTTACGTTGCTCTTCATAGAGAAGGGCGTTGTCCAGGGCAGTGGCTGCCTGATTAGCGAGTAGCATAGCCAGGTTCAACTCAGATTCTGTATACTGGTTTTCTTCTTCAAAACTCTCTAATTCTATGACTCCTATGGCCTGGCCCTTTACTGCCAGAGGCAGCACGGCAAGTGTTAATACATCCCATTCTTTCATATAAGCCAGTTCTGCAGGGTCAGCATCAGGGTCACTGGCGTGAATTACCATAGGTTGGAGCGCTCTCATCACTCGAGCAGTGGCTGGGTACTGTTCTAACGATTCTATGCTCCCAATTTGATCTTCCCTTAATATCTCTCTCTGATCGCTCTCGGCATAAAGATCAATTATCATTTCCAGAGTATTGTTTTCAGGATTGTGTAAGGATATCGAACACTCTGGAATATTGAGGACACCTACAAAATTTCTGGCAACCACCTCGGCGATTTCGGTAACGCCAACCGGTGCACCTGAGATGGCCCGGCTGACATCGAAGAGAATGGACATTTCATTCGCAGCCTGCTGGATGCGTTGGTAGGAACGGGCATTATCAAGCGCTATGGCAGCCTGGTTGGCTAAGGTCATGGCCAGGTTGATCTCATCTTGATTATACTGGTGCTGCTCATTGCCGCTATCCAACTCGAGCACTCCGATGGCCTCGCCTTTAGCTATGAGAGGCAAGATGGCCAGGGTGGTGACACTATATTCTTTCATATAGGCCAATTCTGCAGGATCGGTATCGGGATCATTGATTTGCATAATCGCTGGCTGCAGGGTTTTGATCACGCGAGCGGTTGCTGGGTAATCAGCCAGAGCATATTCCTTCCATACTTCTGGGTCGTATTTTTCTAAACGATCACTCTGCGGAGCAAATTCATCGGCGACCAGTTTTAAGGTTTTTCCACTGGAATCGAGTAAGGAAATGGAGCAGTTTTCAATTTCGAACACTTCCAAGATTTTTTGCGACACGACCCTGGCCAGGTCTTCTACTTCTAGCGGCGCGTTGGTGATCTCCCGGCTGACATCGAAGAGCAATGACATATCTTCAGCGGTTTGTTGAACGAGCTCGTAAGAACGGGCATTGAGGATAGCCACCGCAGCCTGGTTAGCCAATGTGGACATCAAGTTGAGCTCGCTCTCAACAAAAATCTCGCCGGGGTGGTTGCGGCTGACTGAAATCGTTCCCAAGACACCTTCAGGGCCAACAATGGGGATGGTCGCATTTGCAGCAATCCCGGCTGCTTTGAACGCTTCCCGGGCGTGTTCCTGAAGTTTTGGATCATCTCCAGAAACTGCCAAGGGTTCTTGCATTTCGATCACATGCTGTGTCAGGGGGTAATCTGCCAGTAGAATAGCATCGCCTATGGCAGGAGAGTTTTCACTCTTAGGGTATACACCCATGCGTACTAATTTATCTCCATCAATGGAGAATACGCTTGCAGAATCTGCTTGAATGGCGGATGTCAGGTATGACAGGAGAGTGTTGACCACACCGTCGAGAGTCAGCGCGGCACTAAGGCTAGCGGTGGTTTCTTGAATGGTGGAAAGGTCAGATAATTGGTCTTGTGTTTGGGCAAATAACTGAGCATTCTGGAGAGCAATTGCCGATTGTCTCGCTACCAATATCATCAGGTCCTGGTGATGATTGTTGAATACTCGGGGCCGGGTGGCATTCTGCGTGGCGATTACACCGAGCACTTCATCACCGATTAACAGGGGCACGCCCAACCAGGAACTGGCAGGTTCGCCGACAACAATTTCCTCCAGCCCAAGATCCTTGATGACCTGCTCGACGTTTTCATAAATCAATAAGGGCTCTTTACTGTCGATGACATGTTGGGTCAAGCCCTTGCGTTTTTGCATGGCGGGAATTTGGCTGGTTTCATTATTCTCAACCACTAATGGGAAAGAAATCAATTCAGTGTCGGAGTCATATAGCGCCACAAAGAAATAGGTGGTATCCATCAACTGCGATGTATATTGATAGACGGTATTGATGATTTCATTTACATCTAACTGGTGGCTGAGCTCCAGGCTCATATCATTCAGGATCGATAATTCTGACGCGTTTTGCTGGGTTTGGTTGAACAAGTTGGCGTTTTGCAGAGCATTGGCTACCTGATCTGCCATTGTCTGGAGCACAGAAATGCCTTCTTCAGAGAATGCGCCAGTTTCAGTACTTTGAATGGTCATTGCACCAATCACTTTACCGCGGCTGATTAGAGGCAGTGCCATTTCTGATTGGGTATCAGGCAGCAAAGGATTTGCAAAACGATGCATCTCCTCAGGGGCTACTTGTGAAATTTGTGCCTGTGCTAAAGATACGCATTGGCCAATCATTGATTCCCCACCAATTTCAAGTTTGTGGCCTCGTTCAACCTGAATGCGTCCGGCTTCTCCTGTACCTGCACGCAATACAGCCCAACGGTCAGTTTCCCCGGTGAGAATACCATCCTCATCCACCAGGAAGATACCCGTATAATACAAATTAAAGCGCTCTCGGATTAGATTTACCGCCTGGGTAATCAAGGGATGGGGTTCGAGAATGCTGCTTGCTGCGCGTGAAATTTCTGCAGCCGTTAGTAGTTGAGTACTGCGGGTTTGGATCTGCTCGAAGAGGCGCGCATTTTGAACTGCTGTGGCAGCTTGGACCAAGATTGTATTTACTAATTGGATTTCACCTTGGGTGAACGTTCGGCCTTCATCGAGGATGTATAACCCAACCGTGCCATAAACTTCATCTTGGAAAATCATGGGGAAAATACCCATGTTTTGTACATCCAGCGAACGCATCAGATCATGAATGGATGAGATCAACGGGTTTGTTTGCGGGTCATCAATGATGACAGCTGCTTTGGTTTCAAAAACACGTTCCGTTGAGGGGTTCCCAACGATAGGAATCTCGTACCCCACAACAAATGGATTCTCTTGCCGAGGGGAGTAATCGGCAACCAAGGTCAAAGATACACCATCGGGATTTAATAAAGCAATATTGACCTGCACATCGAGAGCGTTAGCTAATTCTGTGGTAACAATTCGCATACTCTCATTGACGTCGAGTGATGCAGCAACCTGGGACACAACACGATTGATCACTGCCAATTCTTGTGAACGTTGCTGGGATTCTTCAAAGAGCCTGGCATTCTCCAAGGCGAGTGATAATTGTCCTGCAACTTCTTCTACAAGGAGCTGTTCTTCTCGGCTCCATCGACGGTTAGGAGTCTCGTCTATGAACTCTAACAGACCCAAAGCCTGTTCTTGAAGTTCGACAGGTACAGCCAAAGTAGCTGGCGAATCTTCTGTGGCTTCGTGAACCAGAGATTGTCTCAGTTCTAAACTTCGCTTTCCTATTGATGAATAAGGAGAAGAGACAGAATAGATATTGTCGTTTTCGATGGCAATACCTTCTGGGATGGATAATGACGAAATCGTGACAGTATCAATAGAGCTTGAAGATACTGGCACGGAAGTTGGTTCTGTTTTGCCGTCGCTTTGGATCAATTGTGTAAAACCTCGCCAACTCTCTTCTGATCCATCTTCTTCTGGAGCGTAGAACAAGTACATTCGAACGTTAATGAAATTTTCATCTGCATCGAGAAATTGAACTGTGATTTCGTTGCGTGGCCTTTTTGCTTCTAGGGAGGCAGAAACTTCACTTTGAGATTCATGTGCCAACCTGAAAGTAGTCAGTGGTTTGCCAACAAAATCATCAGCACTCACACCCAAAAGGCTGGTTACCTCCGGGCTGCATTTTGTGTAATTGCCCCGCGGATTAATTTCCCAAGTCCAGCCGGGGAGAGTCTCCTCAGCTTCAGCGAGTGGGAAATCATCATTTTCCAGATCGGCAAACAAGTCGTTAAGCCGCTTGTTCAACTTTTTCTGATCTGACATATTGTGGTAACTCCTGAGCCAAAGCGCGATATTGTTCAGCGCTGCGAGTGCTCTTTGCAAAATGTGTAACAGGTAATCCTGCGATGGTGCTGTCTCTCAAGCGTGTATCTACCTGTATTTCTGTTTCGAAAATTGCGCTTTTGAAGGTGGCGCGTAGCTGATTGCTAAGTGTCTGGTGCGAGCCAATCCGTTGATCGACCATGGTGATTAGAATTCGGTAACTGAGGTTAGGGTTCTCTTGTGTACGAATTGAACGCACTACTCTCAAGACATTGCGCAGTGAATAAACCGAAAGATATTCTGGATGTGTTGGAATGACAAGCGTATGCGCGGCGACCAGGGCATTACTGGTCACGGCGCCCAACGATGGTGGACAATCCAGGATGATCGTGTCGTAGAGATGAATATCCTGGAGGGCATCCTTGAGAATATGCCTGTAATTTTTTCGGATTGGCAGAAAGCGTTCGGCCAATCCCATGTCAAAGTTTGAAGGCAGGAGATCTAGTCCAGGAATTGATGTTTCGCGGCTGACACTGACTGGAGGAGCAAGATTAATGAGTACGTCAGAAATGGAACGGCGAACAGTGTGAGGGGCAATGCCCAAAGAGAGGGTCAGGCTGGCCTGAGGGTCCAAATCGATCATCAGAACTTCTTGACCCATTTCAACCAGAGCACCACCTAAAGAAATAGCCGTAGTGGTCTTGGCGACGCCTCCTTTTTCACTGGCGATAGCAATTATGCGTGTCATACTCAATCTTGTTGATTGTCCTTTAATGCTGATTAATTCTTTGAATCTGATTGAATGACCATCTGCGCCCGTTGTGCCCTTAGCGCCTCGCGCAACTCACTGACCGCTGTTTGGAGCATCGTTTGTGGGTCTGTGCTGGCGCGAATTTTGGTGGTGATTTCTGTCACCATACGTTCGCGCTGTGCGCGCTGCTGAGTATCTTTGTAGAGCCGGGCGCTTTCTAAAGCAGCCTCGAGCTGATCGATGATCGTGTCCATGAGATTGATTTCTTCTTCGTTCCAAGGTTGCGCATCTGCGGACTTTTGAAGTCGAACTACGCCCAAAACCTGATCTCTCAAGATGATAGGAACTACGATGCAATAGTCATCAGCTTGAATGATCTCGCCGCGTTGGCTGGCTTCTACCATTTCGGGGGTAAAATCTTTTGAATCTACTAAAATGTCCTGACTTACGGTGGACAAGAAACCTAATTCACCTTCAGATTTAAGGTACTCATCCCAGGATGTTCTACTACGGTCACCATATGCGCGACGGGTTACATCCAAGGAAACTTGGAGTTCAGTGAATAAGAGCGCATTTTCAATTGCGATCGCCACTTGATCGGCTAATGCTTGCAGCGCACTGATATCATCATTGGCAAAGGCAGACTCCCGTTTGGATTGAACATCTAAGGCGCCCAATATTTCATCGCCAACAATTAATGGCAATGCCATTTCAGACCGAGTTTCAGGGAGATCAGGATTGTCAAAGAATACCGCGTCACTGCCAACATCCAGAGCAATACGTGGCCGGCGATGTGACGTTACATGACCGACAATACCTTCATGGCCAATTCTGAGCTTGTGATCTCTGGATAACATTCGTTTTCCACCCTCACTATTAGATGCTCTCAATACAGCGTACTCTTTCTTATCGTCTAGAAGGAAAACACCCACATGATAGAAATCAAACCGCTCACTGATCAATTCTGTTACTTGTGATAATAGCTCATTTTGGTCTCGAATTGTTGCAGCAGCATGCCCAACTTCAGTTGCGGCCTGCAATTGCAAAGCCCGTCTTTCATAGTCGTAGGTTCTGCTGGCAACTCGATGCTCGAGATCTTCGATGAGCTCTTGAATTTGTACAGACATGCTGTTAAAAGCAAGCCCCAGTTGCCCAATCTCATCTTGCGTTGAAATATCAACTTTTTTCCCAAATTCACCACGCGTCACTAATTGCGTCGTTTCAACTAAGTTTTCTACCGGGTTGAGAATTGTTCGATTTAAAAGTCGGAAGAAAACCAAGACAACGATGATGGCTGCCAGGAGAATGCCTAAACCAAGGGTCAGAGAAATTGTAATAAAAGATTGCTGGAAATTATCCAGGCGTAAATCTACAATACTATCTCCAAGTACAGCTAGACCTGTGCCATGGCAGGATTGGCAGCGTGTTTCATTATATAAAGGTACAACGCTGCGCAGAACGTCTTTCCCTTCTAAATTGACTACCATCATTTGTGGTCGTTCATCTGCAGGCAGCTGGTGGCACCCCCAACAAGTTGATCCATTTTGATCAACTTGCATGCTATCCAATTGAATGGTTCTGCCTCCGGGGAAACCAGTAGCAAATGATGTGAGAATTGACTGGTCATCATAGACTGCAATACTGTCAATTTGACCGCCAACACTTTGCCCGAATTCATTGAGTGTTTGCTGAATGACATCTTTATGGCCAACCATCATGGCGTTGTTGATCGAATTTTCAACGATCGCATTCAGAGTTTGCGCAGCTTGGGTTTCACGCTCCCATAATTGTGTCCGAATATATTGAACCGCGCCGATGTAGCCAATCCCAAGGACGATCAGCATCGTTAGACCAATCCCCATGGCGAGTTTATATCGTATTCCCTGAGGTTTCGTCATTCTCATTGGAAGTGTCCTCTATGATTCATCGAATAGAATGTACTCCCGTACCATTTTGAGACGGTATCATGGCCGATGAAGATCATCTGTGTCTCCGCCAATATCCGCTAAACTGTCAAATAACACTTGGAGAATATAATCGCTGTTGTGTGCAAACGCGCCAGGGTCATGAGAAATATAATTGTAGTTATAAGCTGCGCGCAGCAATCGCGGAGACCAAGTGTTGTAGTTGTTTTCCGAGATGGCTTCTTCAGCATTGATTTCTCCATCATCGTTTATATCAACAAAGAAATAAGGGTATGTGCTAGCGTCAAAGGCAATTGGATTGCCAATTGTTTCTTTTGCATAAACTTGGATGGCTCTGTAGAGCAGCTCATGTAAGGATTCAATTTCGTATGCAATTCCTTCTTGGATATCTCCATCGCCATCAAAGTCGGTTGTATCAACGCGGATATCTTTTACATCCGTTCCATTGAAGGTATGACATTCAGAACAGGTTTCGACCTTTAGTTCTAGACTGTGCTGATCATGACAGCGCAGGCAGTCGAAAAAATCTTCTCCTCGCTCAAAACGCCCCTGATATTGCCTGCCTTTGTACTCGAAAGCGGCATTTACTTGACTCCCAAATGGGGTTGCTCCAGATATGGAATGACTGTTTATGAATTCGAGTTCATCACTTGGTGCGTCATCGTCGGTCAGGTCTAATCCCAGTATCGCCTCTTCAACAGTGTCGGTGGATGCACGACCCTGGTGGCAAAGAATACAGCGAACCTCGGGACCAAGATGACTTATCCTTACACCTGAAGGGAAAGTCACATCATCTAGAACCATGGTGATTTCGTTGTGACAAACAAAGCACGTAACCGTCGTGCCAATATCGGACGGGTTGTCAACTATTCCTTCTTTTGTACCATCTACGCCTAAAAAATCTATAAAACCGGGTCTGCTGTGGCATTTGGCACACTCTACGGGAATTTCTTGGGGATCATCTTCATCCCAATGAGTAAATGCTTCGGCTGTTGTATCTGCATGTGCAGAACTACTCCATAATTCCTCATAAGAAACTGGTTTAGGGCATGTCAATTCGGGGCATTCAAATTCGGGAGAGGGTGTCGCAGTGATTTCTGGCGTATTTCCACACGAAACCAAAAATATTGCTGCTCCGAGCAAAGCCAATATTAGCCAAATTTTTGGTGTGTGGGAAAATCTAAGTTGTTCCATCTAACTCTCCTTCAATACTCAAACGGTTATTAATCAATCAAGGGTTTGTTGGATTGTCCTTCTAAGGAAGCCAACTTGATTTCTACTTCAGCCAGGTTGAGAGATTTTCGAAGTTCTCGTGTTGCAGTTTTCAACACAGTCTCAATATCTAATGTCTCGCGTAATTGTGCGGTTATTTCTGCTGTCATCTGTTCTCGAATCGCTCGTTGCTGGGTTTGCTCAAATAGTTGAGCGCTATCCAAGGCAATCCCAAGTTGTTCTGTCAGGGATCCTATAAGTTCAATCTCGTCCTCGGTCCAAATTTCTGTTTCAGGTTTGTGGGCATCCAACACGCCAATCACATTACCGCGCACTTTAATTGGAATCGCCAGAGTTTGTTTTGACTGACCGCCATCGACATTTCCTACAACAAACTCACCTTTATCCAGTGCGAGAAGCGCTTCAGGCAGGGCATCTTGTTGATCGATTTGTTGCACCCCGCTCTCAGAAGAGCGGAAGCTTAGATCCAAACGCCTTTTAGATAAATCTTGCCATAACTCTTCGCTGACTTCGCCATATGCTCGTCGTGTGTTCGCCAATGATTCTTGTACTTCCGTGAATAATTGAGCATTATCCAGAGAAACACCTACCTGATCTGTCATTGTCTGGAGCGCTACAATGGAGTCATCATTAAACGCATTGGGCTGGTCACTCTGCACTGTTAGCGCACCAATTACCCTGCCGCGAGCTCGCATGGGTATCGCTGCCTCTGAGCGAGTATCTGGCAATTCCTCTGTCGCCAGCTGGACAGGATCTTCGCCAGCTACAAGGGAGATGCGGGCTTGGGCATTCTCTATCGACCAGCCGATCATCGATCCACCACCTATCTGTAGGCGGTGCTGTCTGGCAAGCATCGCCATCCCTGCTTCCCCGGTACCAGCCTGCAGGATTGCCCATTCCGCAATTTCATCAATCGTAAAGAGACCAACGTAATACAATTCGAAATGCTCTCGGATCAATTCAACAGCCTGTTGCATCAGCTCGTTCCGGTCAAGGATGGATGAGGCTGCTTGAGCTACTTGCCCTGAAGCTAAAAGGTATTTGGAGCGCAATTCCAGATCTTGGGTACGATCGATAACACGTTGTTCCAATTCTCGGTATAAGTCGGATAACTGCTCCGCCATTTGGTTGAACGTATCAGCTAAGTGGCTCAATTCGTCTGTACCCACAACAGGAATGCGGGTAGCGAATTCCCCAACACGGAAGGCTTCAGCGCCGGCGTTTAACTCGGCGATGGGGCGTGTGATACTGCGCTCATAGATACTTCCGCCAATCAGTGCTAGAAAGATGATAAGAACACTTCCTGATACGATCAAGATTAATCTCAACCGGGCATCGTTGACGATTTCTTCATTGACAGTTTGTACCCTTGTTTCGCTATCGCCTACGATCAACTCAATCCTTTGGCTAATATCATTGCCTAAACGGTATGCCTGGAACTCAAGTTGGACAGCACCTTGTCCTTCTGCTTCTTGGCGAGCTTGCTCGATTTGACCAATCAGCATCTTATACTCTTCCAGTGCAATCAACAACAAATTTGCAGCATCTTTCTGTTCTGGGAGTTCGATGAGATTTTGAGCTTCACCCAAGAGTTGGATAGCTTGGTCGACATCGTCTTCGGCTTCGTAGGTGCTGGGCGCATAATCTTGTGTATAGCGCAGCAAATTGACGCGTGATGATGCCACACGGGCGGAAGCGAGCAGCAATAATCGATCCGCTTTGGCCTCGACTTCTGTCACCTGTTGCAGGCGTCCAACAATGAAAGACTGCAAGTTGATAATCAGAGGGATTGACAGCGATAACAATATGACAAAGATCAGCACTCCGCCGACGATTCGGCGGCGTACAGTGATTTGGCGGAGGAAGCGGTCAAACATAGTGGGTGCTCGATTCTTTACTCGGTGGTTGAGTTTGCTTGATCCCAAAAATCATTTGTGAAGACAATTTCAGGTTCAATGGCCTCGTCTAGGATGCCAAAATTTGCCAGGGTATTGATGGTCGCTCGAATGTCCGAGCGGTCTGTGAAACCTAAGGGCCGTACAGTAACCTTCACAAGTTTTGCAATTTCATTCATCATCGAAAGCTGGTGTTCTCTGGTTTGAATTCCGGGTTTGTCATACTTGAGCACAATATCTACAGTTTCTTCTGGGTTTTCTACTGCGTATTGCCAGCCTCTTAAACTGGCTCGTAGCATGCGGGTGACCAAATCTGGGTTTTGTTCGACCAGTTGTGTGTTAGTCATCAATACATCACCAGGAAACCCAAGACCGTAATCAGCGTAATCGATAATATTGATATCTTCTGGGCTGAACCCATTTTCAAGCACCACGTAGTATTCGTTATAGATCATCGCTGATGCAACATCTAGCTCATCGTTCAAGAAGGAGTCCATGCTGAATCCTTGTGATACAAGGTTGAAATCATTAGCCGTAAACCCTTCTTTGGCCATCAGTGCATCGAATTGTGCCTGCCAGCTTCCCAACCAAACGCCGACATCTTTTCCTGCCAAATCTTGCGGTGTCTCAATGCCTGATGTCTTTTTTGCTAGCAACAGCAATCCATTAATTTGTTGTATTTGTCCAACACTGATGATTGGTTTGCCCTGCTGGATGGCGACGATGATATCGGCAAGCAAACTGGTGCCGAATTCCGCGGTACCACCAGCAACAGAATCGGCCGGGCTGATATCCGGACCACCTGGTTTGATGGTTAAATCGATGCCCTCATCGAGGTACCAACCCTTATCCAGGGCGACATAATAGCCAGCAAACTGAGCTTGAGTCACCCATTGCAGTTGGAGTGTAACGGAATCTAGAGGCACTTCGGTCAGAGCCGCAGGCTGGCTAATACAACCACTTAAGACGCTGCTTGAAATTAAAATAATGAAGAATACGCTCAACCTTCTAATAGTAGCCATCTTTTTGTTCTCCTTTAATTATTGTTCACCATTATGATTTGTTTTCTGCGTTTTTGGTGTCAAACGAACAGAAACTTCTGAAAGTCCTAACGCCGTGCGAATTTCGCTTACTGCGGTTTTCATTACTGTTTCCATGTCCAATGTTTCACGCATGCGGGTGGTAATTTCGCTGGTCAACTGCTCTTGAACAGCGCGACGTTGTGTATCTTCAAACAGTCGTGAGCTCTCCAGGGCAACCTCCAATTGGGTTGTTAGTGTGTTCAACATATTAAGTTCGGATTCGTTCCAAACATCATTCACTTGATTCTTTTGAGCTCGGATAATGCCGATGATTTCCCCGCGATCTTTTAGGGGTATTGCCAGCCGGTTGCCTTCTGATTCGAAACTCCCGCTAATTGCAGCAGAATTCATCAAATCAACCCAGTTGTCAGACTGATCTAGAATTCTGGCAGGATCGTATCGTTTCGATAATGGTTTACGTTGGATGAGTTCGAGCCATGCTTTCTGGCTGGATTCTCTGTAGGCTCGCCTTGCTGCTCGGAGATTCGCTTGGGATTCCTCATATAGCTGCGTATTGAAAATGGCCATTGCGAGTTGATCAGCCATGTTTTGCAAAACAACAATATCTTGGTCGTCGAATGCATGGGCGTCTTTGCTTTGCACATCGAGAACACCAATTAATTGATCTCTCGCTCGAAGAGGTAAAGCTAATTCTGATTTGGTATCCGATAATTCGGGCACCTCAAGATACATTAAATCTTGATCTACATCGTGTGCAACACGCGCAGTACCGTTCAGCAATACGTAACCAATAATGCTTGTTTCGCGTATTTCTTGCTGGTACCCCTGTTGAAGCATTTGCTTACCACCTTCAGATGAAGCAGATTTCAGAACAACATGCTTTCCGTGCTTTTCTTTAAGATAAATTGCACAGTGGTAGTAACCCAGTTGCTCAGATATCATTTGAACAGAGTGGGAAAGTAATTCATCGGAGTCCTGAATGGCGGTTATTTCCCTTCCAATTGCAGCAGTAGTTTCTAACTGAGCACTCCGTCTAGAAAGATGTTCCGTACGCTCATGAACCTGTTTTTCAAGAGCTGTTTGGTATCCCTGAAGTTCCGCTGTAATTTCGTGACTGTGTCCAAGTATTTGATTAAATTGTGTCAATAAGAAGTTTAGTCCAATGTGAATGAGTAACTGAAGCATCACCAAGGCTAGTGTGCTGATAACCCAGCTGAGTGGCTGAGATGATCGAATTTCACCGGGTATGGTGAGTATGCCATACGAAAATACAATTCCATATCCAACCATTGTCGCAGTTGAAGCAATCAACATCATTGCGCTCTCGCGTCGTCCAAGCAAAATCCCCGTGATGAAAATGGCACCTAACAAAAATAATCGGCCACTGCCCCCAAGGCCATCAGCGATGAAGTCGGTGAAACCCAATACGAGTAATAAAAGACCTAATGACCAAGAACGCAGACGATAACTTGGTTTTTTCCAAAAAGTAAATAACAATACAGTCAGGTATGAGATTATGTAAAGAGGTACTAACCATTCATTCGATGCCTCTATTGCTTCGAAACTGCCCACACCTGCGGTGAGCAAACCTACAATAGATAGAGCATACATAAACCCCTGCATAAGTTGTTCTTGCAGTGCTGCAATGCTTTTTGTGGGTTCTTTCTTGGAAATGTTGGTATCCTGGGAGTTGGACATACTAACTTATTCCGTTTCTTCTTCGTTTGGGGTTCCTAGTTGAATTTCGAATGCAGCTAAGTTCATTGCTGTGCCAATCTCCCTAGCCGTTGTCTCTAATACTGTTTCTATATCTAGAGTTTCTCTCATGCGAGCAGTAATTTCACTCGTCATTTGCTCCTGAATAGCACGACGTTGTGTATCTTCAAAGAGCCGTGCACTTTCTAGTGCAAGGTTGAGTTGCTCTGCCATAGAATTCAACAGAAGGGTTTCTTCTTCGGTCCAATCACCTCCCCCATCATATTTGTGCGCCTGAATGGTACCGATTATGTGTCCTCGCACCGATACAGGGATTTCTAACAAAGGAAGATCACTATTTCCTTCGAGATTCTGGTCAATTTCAATTAATGGCATTACTCCATCAACGTCACTATAATAGCCAATATTCTGTTGTACACGCAGCATTTCGGTCCAGGTTTCGCGACTCAATTCACCATAAGCTCGACTTATTGCTTCTAAGTTATCCTGAGTTTGACGCAAAAGACGCGCGTTGCTGATCGCTACCGCGATCAGATCGGCGAGCGTTTGTAATACCGCGACATCTTCCTCTCTGAAGGCATCTAGCTGTTGACTTTGCACACTTAACACCCCGATGAATTCGCCACGAGTTTGAAGCGGAAGCGCTAACTCTGAGCATATTTCCTTGGAGCCAGCATCAGGCACAAATATGGGATCTTCCTCGACATTTTGAGCAACATATGCTTCGCCAGTTGCAGAGACATGTCCGACAATACCTTCTTGACCGGCTCTAAGCTTGTAGTCATCTTCTAAAAGTTGCTCTACATCTGCCCCGGATGCAGAATGGAGCACGACCCAATCATCATCTGGGTTCAGTAGGAAGATACCTTGGCGATAAAAATCAAAGCGTTCGCCAATTAAATTGATTGCGCTTGAAATTAATTCATCAATATCTGTGGAAGCGGCAGCATCTCGGGCAATTAGGGCTGTAGCCTCCTGATATTTTGCACGTCTTTCCAAATTTTTAACCTGTGTCTCCAAATCCTGATAGAGATTCTGCAAATTAGACCTCATATTCTCTAACGCTGAAGTTAAGACAGTGGGTTCTTCCAAATTTATCTCAGGAATCTTTGTGTCGAGATTGCCATGACCGATATCATCAGCAGCGAGCACCAATGCGTTGATAGGTCCGAGGATAAAACGTCTGAAAACTAGGCTGCTCACAAATACTGCCACACCCAGAAAGGTTATCGTAATCAGGGCAGTGAAAATAGAAGACCTAATTAACGAGGATTGGAATTTGGACATGTCAAAGGCCAGCTCTAAGGTTCCAAGCTGTTCGGGCCCGATGGAAATAGGACCGATAAGGAGGAATTGATCATCGATTTCATGCTGGATGATTGTTCCCTGTGCTAAAGCCCTGAAAACGAGCCCCTGAGCGATCAGTTTTCCCGATGTCCATTCTTCCGTTGTTGACTCTGCTACTATATTCCCATCAATATCGCGAACAGCCGCATGAATGATATTTTCCTCACCGGTGAATTCATCCAGCATATTGTTGATCGTCCAAACATCTGACTCATAAAGCGCATTGAACATCAACCTTGTGGAAACCGATAACATTGCACGGTTGCCTGCAATGAGTTGATTTCTCCCAGCTCTAGTTACTGTACGGATATTAGATATCAAAAACGCAGCTGCAGCAGCCGTAACAATGATACTTATAGCAACCGTAAAGACGATGGTTAGACTGAGTCTTCTTTTTTTCATAGTACGAATTACTCACTATCTTACAGGAGCAAATAGTTCTCGCAACGAATTCATTATCCCTTCAACTCCACCGGGGAGTTCGTCAAATCGGCTGGTACCTTCGAAGGCTTCCAGAACTTTTTGACCTTCTACTGTGATATGCAGTTCAAGAAGAAGGGTGGTGATCTTTTCCCGCATCTCATTGCCCATTCCAGGGCGAGACAAGGCAATATGTCTCGGAACTGAAGGTGTTTGAGCAAGAATGACCAACTGCTCACGCTGCTCTTCACTCATGTCATTAAAATCACCATTTGAGAATGCTGCTCCGGCAACTTTGCCATCAAGCAGCCAGAGAGCTTGATTCTCTTCGCCGAAGGCAAAGGCATATCCAATTGCTGAAGGACTGACTGTCCCGCTCACTTCATCAAGTTCAGTGGTTTCATATCCGTTGATGACGAGATGGGCTTTTGGGAGTAAGTATCCCGAAGTGGAGGCAGGATGGTCAAAGGCCAAGACCTGTCCTATTAGGCCTTCCAAATCCGTGATGCCACTGTCTTTGTGCACAACGATAAGAGAGTAATATTCGCTGACACCACCCTTCCACCGACGAGCCAGGGGTTGGGCACCAATTTGTTCATACACCTCTAGCGCAGGGAAGGGGCTGTCAAAATATAGATCTACCTGACCAGTTTCTAAATGATCCAACATGGATGGTAGATCTGATGTGACAATGACCTTGCCATGGGTAATGCCAAATTCTGAAAGGTTTTCCGCCAGATAATCTGCCAGGGGTTGGAAGTGTTCTATCGTCCAGGCAGCACTTCCTGATACATCGCCTAGGGTCAGGGTTTTCTCAGGCGATATTTCTGCCGATTGCGGCTCTTCTTGTTGCTCGACATCAGTCTCCGCTACCTGGCAGGACGTTAAGCTAAAAATAAATAGTAGGGACAGAATTAGCAGTTTAGTGTAGTGTTTAATTGTCATTTGGCGAATCTCCATTGTCACCGGTTTTGATCGGTGTTTCTTGGGGAGGCAGATCGGTGGCTGCCAATCGGATCACGACATCATGCAGACCCATTGCTTCTCTTATTTCATTGGCCGCACTGCGTAACACAGAATCAACGTCCAAGGTCTGGCGTATTCTAGATGTTACTGATGAGACCATACGTTCACGGTCTGCGCGTCGCTGGGTATCTTCTAGCAATCTTGCATTCTCAATGGCCAGGGCCATACGTTCAGCGACTGATTCCGCCAGGGCTTTGGTTTCTGGCAGGGCTTCATTTTCTTCAACTTGCAGGTTCAAAGTGCCGATGATCTGGTCGCGTAAACGGATTGGGACAGTCAATTTAGTGGTTTCATCATCCTGAGAAGCTGAAACTGGTTGGTCATCTTCTGTGATAGGTTCAATACCCAGACCGCGATAACGGAAACCCAGTAAGCCTGCGGAGCGTTGTGTAACTTTTTTCCAGGCTTCTTGTGTATAGCTGCCCGTGGCAACCTCAAGCTCTCGTAAAGTCTGGCCCATTTCTTGTAAAAGACGTGTATTGGAAATAGCAACTGCTAATTGATCAGCAAGCGTCTGCAATACGGATGTGATTTGTTGATCAAAGGCGGAATCTTCCCGGCTGTGAACATTAAATGCACCAATGATATGATCTCCTACGCGGAGAGGCAGCGCCAACTCGGAGCGTGTTTCAGGCAACAAAGCTGAACCCCGTTGTTCTTCATCAGAATCTGCACTAAAATCATTGAAAGATTTACCAGATAAAGCAGCTTGCCCAACCAGGGAATTTTTATCCAGCATTAGGTGAAATTCTTCGGCCACCATTCGCTGACCAACCTCACCGGTTGCAGACATGAGAATGGCATATTTGCCGCGTTCATCGGTTAGATAGATCGCGGTGTGATAGAACCCAAATCGTTCGCGGACCAGGGTGACGGCATTGGTCAAGAGTTCATCTAAGTTCTGTGTGGTGGTTGCATCGCGCGCAATTTCAGCGGCTGTTTGAAGGTGGATGGTTAGGAACTCCAACTCGGCAGTACGTTCACCAACCATTTGTTCCAACTCCTTACGCCGAATGCGGAGTTGTTCATTGCGGTTGATCAATTCCTGTGATGTTAGTTCTAGTGAACGTTCTAGTAAGGCACGATCATCATCGGCCTGATGATAGGCCGCGTCAACTGCCTGAACGAAACGTTCTAATTCTTCAGGAAATTCTTCATCTGTCTCTAAGAAGCGCCTCAATTGGCGCTGGAGTAATCTGTGCACTGATTACTTCTCCGATATTGTTGTGATTGTCATAGTTTGATTGTGCAGATCGCAGTTTGCGTTAGGAGCGGATGGGCAGATTTCACCATAAGAGTAGAATCCTGTTAGGGTCGTACTCTCACCCAAGACCTCGCGCACGCTTTCCACTTCATCTTCGACCATTTGCTGCAAAACAAGTTTCCTGCCTACACAACTGATCAGGATCGCTAAGTCGGGCGATTCATTGCCGCCAAGCTCAAAACTGTTTTTAGCTGCTCCATAAGCACCATCGACCAAACGGTCGAAATTCGCTTTCATAAAGCGAGCGTACGCACCTTGGGGAACATCGCCAGCAAATGTCATACTTCCTGCTTCGTCATCTACTGCCAAGATAGTGCGCACAAGCTGTTCTGGGTAATCATCAGAGCGGATGCTAAGGGGGAAGAGAAGCGCGCTGGATGGCAAATCCTTGGCATGATCCCCCAGGTAATTTTTATATAAACCAAGTGCAGATTGATCATCTAGCTCAAAAAGCACATTGCCTTCTGAGCGAGTGATGAGTCGTTCGGGCCCGAATGGATCCCAGCCACCCATTGATCCATAGCCGATTTGGAGTTTGTCTCCGTAAAATCCAACTACAACAATACTATTTGCCTGAGGGCCGCTGTTGAAGAAAACAACCGTTTCCTCGAAATTGGCGCCATCTCCGGCTAACCCACCCGTAATGGCCACATCGGCAGGCAGGTGTTTGGACAATCCCCGAACGAGATCACTGCCATTGGTATGGGTGCCCTCCGAGATTACTAAGACGTGCGCTAAGTTTTCATGATCCAGAGCTTTTGCTAACTCTTCTCCGGCCTTGAAACTATCCATATCGCCGTTCCCCAGTTGGACTTGCGCACCTTTTACTCGGGTGTGTTCGAACTCAATAGCTGTGATAACCAGGGAATCATCATATACGCGCGCTCCACTGATTTCGCCAGCCGTAGAACAACCCACAATAAGGGCATCAGGGTATGTTTCACGGATATTCAGGATGTGCCCTGGCTCTTGAAGAATTTCCCTCGAACCAAAAGTGAGAACCCACTGGGCACTTTTAAGTTTGCCGGGTGGATTGGTAATCCATTCTTTGGATTTTCTCCAGGTACTCTGTTCGATCTTCATGGTAGCTGCTCCTTCTTATCTTACGCCAAATTAGGCTGGGATATAAACTTAATTTTTGGTAATTTGTTCTTTGGGTGTCAATTGAACAGATACTTCCGCGACACCGGCAAGCTGGCCCAACTCTCGCACAGCCATTTGAAGCACTGTGTTGATATCAAGGGATTGACTAAATCGAGCCGATGCCTGACTGAGAAGTTCCTCTTGCGCTGCCCGACGTTGTGATTCTTCTAGTAATCGGGCATTCTCCAAAGCGACGGCAATTTGCGTGGAAACTTCTTCGGCAAGTTCTTGGTCTTCCTCAGTCCATTCGGTTTCGTCCGGGTTGCGGCGCAGGCTGATATTCCCTAGCGAATGGCCTCGCAATGTAATCGGAATTAGTAAGTGTTGATATCCTTGGTCATCAATATAAATATCAACTTGGTCATTTTCTAGGGCGATGATTGAGCTAATCTGCTCATCGGATGCCTGTTTTACTCGAACTCGATCGAAATGGTATGATTTTGTAATTCCGCCAAGTCTTTGCTGCCAGGCCTCTTCAATATGAACGCCGTACAAGGTTTGAAGTTCTTGAACCGTCTTTTGACTTTGATCAAGGAGGCTTGCATTCTCGATTGCCATTGCAACTTGATCGGCCATAATTTGCAGTACTTCAACATCTTTATTGCTGAACGCCCCAGAAGTTTTAGACTGCACATCGAGAACACCAATAATTTTGTCTTGGCTTCTGAGTGGTAGCGCCATTTCTGAACGAGTTTCAGGAAGGTCAGGATTATCAAAGAAGAATAGGTCTTCACCAACATCAAGGGCAATTCTTGGTAAGCCAGTTTCAGCAACCCGTCCTACAACACCGGTTTGCCCAACCCTAAGTTTATGCCCACGTTTTAGCATCCGCTGACCACCTTCACTGTTGGCGGCTTGCAACACAGCAAAGCGATTGTCTTCGTCGATGAGGAATATGCCCGCATGGTAAAAATCAAAATTACTAGAAATCAGTTCTGTCGTATCTCTAAGCAATGTATCAAGGTCACGGATAGCAGAAGCTTCGCGCGCAACCTGGGCTGTTGCTTCTAATTGCGAGCTGCGATTGTGGAGTTCCAGGGTTTGCTCTGCAACTTGGGAACTTAGAGATTGGTACAACTCCGAAAGTTCTTCAGCCATTAGATTGAAGGTATGAGATAATGCGCCAATTTCATCATCTCGGGATTCGGGGACGCGGAGCTCCCAATTGCCTTTAGAAAATTGACGAGTGGTTTCAGTCAGGGTTTGTATCGGACGGATTAGTTGGCGGAACGCGATCCAAAGTGTCAAACTTAATAAACCGAGCGCAACTATTGTAGAGATGATAGCAATGGGTGTAAGTGATTGTAAGTTCTTATATGCGATTACCTCCGGAACATCGATGACCAAAGCAGCGCCCAGAGAAGGGAGCCAGGTATAAGCAGCCAAAGATTGCGAATTATCAAACGAGCGCAACGTGAGATTTGTATGCTCTTCGCTCCCACCGTGTAAGATTTGGTCTTTGAGAGGCACCAAGACGTCAATCTGTGATTGGGTTGGTGATAGCACAGCCAGTTCTTTGAGGCGAAAATCTAGCCCAAGAAAAATTTCATCTTCAAGAATGACATAATTATTAGCATCTGGCAGGAAATTTACGCTCGATGTTAAGAAATCTAATAATTGATTGTTACTTAGCAACCCGACAATATAACCCCTCGTATTTTCACTGCCTTGAAATGGAACGTGCACAAAGATCATTATTTGATCATTGGATAAAGGGGCGAGTGCATAATCAATAAATGTACCTGGCTTTTCATAGTAAATCTTACTAAAAGGGCTATCAGTTAGATAAAATCCTTCCCAAATTGGTTGTGTAGATATTAGTACCTCACCCGAGGAAGATATAATTAGAAATTCACTAAAATTAACACTAACCCGCTCACTGTTGAGAGCAGTCAAGTTATTTAGAATGGTCTGACGTGCAGTTGCATATGCAAAGCTTTCTTTGTTCTCGAGAGCTAGGATTTCAGCGAGCGCTTCATTCATCGATGCCTGGCGTAGAGTTGCCTCTACCCGAATTTGGGCAGTATTTAGCCAATTATCAACATCTGCGGTAACAACTCGCAAATATGAATCGACCTGCTCGTGAATTTGATCTACAAGCAGTGTTCGTGCTCTCACGTAGATGATGCTTCCAATAATCAAGAGTGGGAGCATTGCTAGTGGAATCATGACGAGCAAAAATCTGCGTTGGATCCGCCCGCGGAATCTTTCTTGGCTATGATTAGTTTGAGTTGGGTTATTATCTACAGACATAGATTGTTACCATACCTCAATTTGTATTCTCTCGCTGACCAGAGATATTTAGCTGTATCGTTCCCTCGGAAGCGCCCAAAGTTCGCCCTAATTCTTGTAAGGCGGTGCGTAAGATTGCGTCCACACTAGTGGATGTCCAAATCTTGCTGGTGATTTCGGTCAATGAGCGGTTGTGTTGAGCAGAACGTTCTGTTTCTTTCACCAGGCGGGCGTTCTCAAGCGCCAGTGCAGCCTGTGATGCAATGCTATTGACAAAGCTTTCTTCTTCCTCAGTCAGGGCATTTTGTTTGCGTTCGATTGAAATGGTACCAATAACCTGATCACGTAGAACGAGCGGAACTTCCAGGGTTACTAGTTGGGTATCTGGCGCTGCTCCGATTTCTAAGGAAGACCTTTCCAGAGTGTAATCTGTCTCACCCTCGCGAGCGATCACATCTTCCCAAGATTTGGCCAAATATTGTCTGTGTAAGGTGTTAATTTCGTTTAGATTTTCTTGAACTTGGTTAAATAAGTTTGCGTTGTGGATTGACGTCGCCAGGCTGTCTGCGATACCTTGCAATACCGTGATGTCATCTTGATCGAAGGCTTCGGGCCATATGGATTGGATTGTCAATGCTCCCAAAGCATGTCCTTCACTGATCATTGGCAATGCTAACTCAGAGCGGGTGGATGGTAAGTGGGGGTTTTGGAAGTGAACTGCGTCTTCTCCAATATCAAGGGCGATGCGCGCTTGTCGATTAGAAATTGACCAGCCAATCATTGAATTGCCATCAACAGCCAGTTTGTGACCATCGGCAATCATGTTTTTCCCGGCATCCCCCGTCCCAACACGTAAGACAGCGAATTGTTCTTCTTCATCAAGCATGAATACACCGACATAATATAATCCAAAGCGCTCTTTGATTAGGCTGACGACTTGTTCAAAGATTTTGTTAGGGTCGAGTTCAGCGGTAATAGCTCGGGAGATTTCCGCGGCTGTGCGGATTTGCACTTCGCGTCGTTCGAGATCAGATGTGCGTTGTTGAAGTTGAAGGCGGTCCTCTTCCAGTTCATCGGTGAGTTGATTGGCTTTATTCAGGTTAATCGTCAGGCCGTTGATGATAACCCCGAAGGAAAGAACCGCTAAGATGCTGACCGTGAGTAATGGAACACTTGTAGAAGTCCATGGGAAGAGATCTGTGGCATCCAGATATGTGCTGAGATCTGGAGCGGCGATAAGGTATTGATTCATCATCCAGCCTAATCCTAAGAAAGTGCCCGTACTAATGACCGATGCAACAACGCCTGCCCGAGTGCCAAAAAAGACTGCAGAAAGCAGAGATAGACCAAGCCACCATACACGCGCATCACCAGCAGAACCAAACTGGAGAGCGGAAAATATCCCCACGACATAGAGCAGTACCAGCAAGGTTCCCGCGCGCAACCTATAGTCCAGTTTTCGGTAGAAGGTAATTGTGAGAAGCCATGCGTATACAATTACATACGCAATGACGAAGAGTATCGAACCTGTTCTCATTGCAGGTTCAACGTTTACAATTAATGCCCCACCGCCCAAAATTGCTGCAGCCAACAAAACGGTGTTGAGTATGCGTTCTCTCCAAAAAAGAATTCCGCTTACTTGACTTACATTGCCAGATTCGAGCATTTTGTTGAAGAAAGAACTCATGAGATGCTCTCCTCTTCTCCAGGATCACCGTTAGTTGGAATCCCATCGGAAAAATCTTGATCGATGGCAATCTTGATTTGGGTGCGGTGAGCTCCGAGAGCCTCACTGATCTCTTGAACTGTAGTTTTTAAGATGGTCTGCATATCAGGCGAGCGACGAATTTTAGTGGTTATGTCGAACAGCTTGCGCTCTTGTTCAGCTCGATCGAGCGTGTTTTCAAGGAGACGAGCGTTGCGGATGGCAATTGCTACCTGTGAAGCCAACGTAACTAACAAGCGCATATCATCTTCATCAAAGCGGTGCTCATTTTCGAGGTCTTGCACAACGATAGCACCGATGGGTTCATTAGCCACAAGCAGCGGAACGCCTAACCAAGATTTGGCAAATCCACTGTCAGTGACGATAGCCCCCAATGCTCGGCTGCGATTGACTGTGTCTTCGACAATCATCAGAGGTTGTTTGGTGCGAATAATAATAGAGGTTAACCCTTGACCTAAAGGGAAGGAGGGAATTGTTGTAATTTCTCCGCCTTCAACAAGATACGGTATTTCAACCATATCTGTTTTACTACTGTAATGAGCAATCAAAAAATTGACTTCACCCATTACTTGAATAATTTGGTGATGAGTAATCTGGTATAAGTTGTTGAGATTGGTTTCAGTGGAAATAGATTGTCCAACAGTTGAGATGGTTTCCATTTCAACGAGACGTTTTTGGATGTCGTCTAACGCACTCACTTTCTCGAGAGCTGTTCTTGTGATATCAACTAGGCTTGTATAAGGTTCAAGAATTGTTTGCGAAAACTTACTGGCATCGATCTCTCCAAGAATCAGCAATGCACGCAGCTCATTTTCGGGCATGATGGGCAGAAATGCAAAACTCTGACAACCAAAGTTGCGCGGTACCATCAGGAGATTGCGAGGGAAATTCTCGATGTTCTCTTCATCAGTGACCATTAAAGGCATTGCATTCTCAAAATTGGCTGCCAACTCTCGGGTTGAGAGAGGAATGTTCGGAATGCTTCCGCTCCTGAATGATTCTGTTGTTCGAATTGGGTCAATCATCGACAAGCCCACTAGTTCATCTTGTTTGACCTCAAAGAGGGCAGAAATGAGGGGGATATTTTCGAGAGTATTTGACAATGCTTGAAACACTTCTTCCTTTGTTTCTGCTTCTGCAATTGTGTGGCTGGCTTGATACAACGCTGAAGTTGCCTGAAGGTCCACCCGAGTTGATTCGAGCAAGTTGTAATTCTGCAATACCGTGGCGATATGATTGGCAAGTGTTTGCAAAGTTGCAATACTGTCTGCCTCGAAAGCATTGGCTCGGTGGCTTTGTACGTCGAGTACTCCAATAACACTGTCGCCTATACTGAGGGGGATCACCGCTTCGGAGCGCGTATCGGGCAGGTCACCTACAGGGAGATAATAAGGATCTTCCACTACATCGGCGGCAATATAATATTGGTTAGATGCGGATACCATGCCAATAATTGATCCTTCGCCGACAGGAAGTTTGATATACCCTTGTAGGATTGGACCTTGTGCGGCGGAGCTGTACGAATCTTTCAAAATGGCGTTTTCTTTTGACTCATCAAGCAAAAAGACCGCTGCATAGTAATAGCCAAACCTCTCGATGATTAGTTTTACTGTTTGTTGGAGTACAGTATCTAAATCAGCGGCAGATGTGGCAATTTGTGCTACTTCAGCCGCTGTGCGCACTTGTTCGGTACGGGTGATCACTTGCGTTTCCAAAGAGCGGTAAAGCGTACTGAGTTCGTCCGCCATTTGATTGAACGAGTATGCCAGAAGCCCAATTTCATCATTTCTCGATACTGCAGCGCGTTTTTGCCAATCCCCTTCTGAAAAATGCTGCGCAGAATCGGAAATTTCTAAAATTGGCTCCACAATTCGGCGAGTGCCAAGCCATGTTAACAAACCTGAGAAGATGATTGTGCCTGCTAGCAAGAGACCAAAATAGGGTAAATTCTGCAGCTGTCGTATGATGTCTGTGGTGGGGATTTCGATTACCAGACCAGCTTTGAATTCAGGGATTGGCAAAAAAACCGCCATAACTTCCTCATCATCGAAAGACGTGAATTCAATGACGTCGCTGGTGGTGTCGGTGTCTAGTGATGAGAATAGTTGGGTCTGTTCAACGCTTGGCTGAAATACTGGGCCACTAAGAACCTCTTTGATATTGGATCCAAGACCAATATATTTGCCGTCCTCAGTGATTAGATACACTCTGATTCCAAGGAAAGTGATATCTTTGAAAAGTGTTTCAAACCTCGAAAGCCCTGTAAGCCCCCATATTGTGACCAAATGTTCCCCGTCTATTGTGTAATAGGGTCTTGCGGTAATGATCGCCAGAGAATTGTGTATCGGTTCAGGTTTAAAAACTGCCAGGTTGGCATGTTCAGTTGAAAGTTGCTCGAAGAAGGCCGATTCACCAACTGATATTCCCTGATATTGTTGGTTTGTGGATACTAAAATTTCCCCTTCAGGTGAAAGCACAAAGAACTGATGAATGATATCCTCATTGGCATTGATTTCTTCTAAGTTGGTCAGAATAACATCTCGCGCTTCTATAAATCTGGAATTCTGGTTGTTCGAAATTATGCTAACTGTTTGAAAGGCATCAACCATCGTTGGGTCAACATAATAATAGTTGATGCGCTCTTGGCGGGTCTCGATCCAAGTTTCAATCTTCTGTTGCTGTTGAGACTCAATAGATATTAAGGTGCTTTCAATTTGATTGATTAGAATTTGACGTGAGCGGGCATAGGCAAGACCCCCCATGGTCATTAGAGGTACCAAGGCAATCGGAATTAAAATTGTGAGCATCGTGCGCGCTAACTTCCCGCGAAATTTAGGGATAGCTGCAGGAATAGCTTGTGACATGCTGGTCTCCTCTATACCTTGTAGAAAATTATGTCATTCCCGCCTCGATGACCTGAAGATTCATACCAATGAGTGAGTGGATACAAAACGTTCAGTTTATTCGAACTCCCACACAGATTCGCCAGAGAGGATACGTCGGATTTGATCTGGGAAACGGTCGGGATCAAGAGGTTTACCAATAAATCCATCGAAATTTGCTTTGCGAGCTTTATTCATCTGTTTTACGCTGGCTTCAGCTGTAACAGCAATTACAGGTGTGTCGCGCAAAGTTTGGGAAGATTTGATCTTTTTCAGTGCGCTGTATCCATCTTCATATGGCAAGCGAATATCTAGCAGGATCAAATCGAGACGCGGGAGGGTATCCGCATATTCTACGACCTCGTAGCCGGAGGTTTTCCATTCACAATGAATTCCCATATAGCCCAACATACGAGCAATCAAAACAAAATTGGAAACATTGTCTTCCACAACTAATACGGTAGCACCTTTGGGAATTTCCTTTGAGCCGGATATTTTTTCTTGAGGATTTATGGTGATCTCGTTCACGAATTCGCCTCTTGAAGATATTGAGCTATTTGTTTGGGGAGTGCATCAACATCGACTGGTTTTTGAATATACCCATCGCAGCCAGCATCCAAAGTGCGTTCCCGATCGCCCCTCATCACATTTGCTGTTATGGCAATAATGGGAACATTCTTTAATTTGGGAATATCTTTTAATTGACCAGTTAAAGTATAACCGTCTACTTCAGGCATGTTAATATCCATAAGAATGAGGTTTGGATTTTCTTTTTCCAAGATTGCGATAGCTTTTTTCGCATCTTCTGCCTCAATAACGGTATAGCCTTCTGCTTCGAGGATTCGCCTCACAAGCAGACGATTAGCAATATTGTCTTCAACGTAAAGGATGGACGTTTTTTTTGTCATATGGCAGTAATTTTTTTAAGGTTTTCTCTGTAGATTCTACCATGAATAGATTTTAGCCAATATAACTTACGTCCTATGCAAGGATATTGAAAGGGTTGCCATTTTTATGTTGCAATCGATAATTATGCCCTAAGATTACAATTGAATTTGTTTGGAATTGTATGGGTCAGTTAGGAAGAGTTGGGAAGAATGTGAAAAATAATTATCAAAATCCCAAATAAAAACAAAAAACCGTTGCATGCAACGGTTTTTTAAGTGCGGGTGAACGGATTCGAACCGTCGAACCGTCGAATGGTAGCTTGGGAAGCTATTCTTTGAAAAATCGCAACCGCGGACTGGTAGCCTACCATTCTGAACAGGGATACCAGTCGCTGGTTCGATGTTTTTCTCTTTGAGGCTACCATTCGCTGGTTCGTTTTTTTACTCCCAGATTACCCTTCTTTGGTTGATGTCAAGGTTACTATTCCAGATTAAAAACGCCCACCCATGAGTCATCGGGGTGGGTGATATAATCGCTTTCACCTGCGCCATCGTTGCCCCGATGGTTCGGGTTGGGGCTGGATGTGTTAGCGCACATCCAGCCTTTTGTTATAGTGCTATTATAACACAGTATATTAAAACTGGAGAGAAATTCCGAATAGTAATATGATAAACAACAGATCGGATAATCCTCGTAGGTATCCAACCTTCTGAATGTGTCCACGCCCCGAATGTTTTCTCAAGATATGTGATTGTTTGTGGTCAGTAAAGGGAAAAGCCTATCTTTGTCAAACAAGCAACCATTCAGCGATTGAGCGCATCTCCACAGGAATACTACCAACCACCTGCGGATCCTCGTTGATTTCGGACAGGATCAGCGCTTGTTCTACTTTGATATGTTGGGTGGCAGCCTCGATCCCCCGAAACTCGCGCTCTCGCGTTTTGGGATCTTCCATGTGCTGAGTTACCTGGATCAATTGACGGCTATCCGGTAAATAAAAATCCACCTCATATTTTTCTGGCGATGTGTAGTAGTAAATCTCCTTGGTGCGTTGACGCAATGCGAGAAAAACCAGATTCTCCAGGAACTTGCCTGTATTGGGCGAAAATTGAAAACCAATCGCGTTGAGCAGCCCCATGTCGATGCCGTATACTTTCTTGGGAGCGATCTGTTGACGTTTCACAGAATAGTCATAAAGATTGAGGGTGAAGATCAACCAGCTGTTTTCCATGTAGCTGATGTAGCTTTTGATGGTGTTGACACTGCCCAGGCGGAAACGGTTTTTCAACTTATTGAAGGAAACCAGACCGGCCGGATTGCTCATCAGGGTGAAAGCCAGTTCCTTCAATGCTGATACTGCTTCGATCCTGTAACGCGTGGCAATATCTCGGTAGAGGATGTCATCATAAAGTGTGCGCAACAAAGGCATGTCCGGGTACTTGAGCGCATCGGGGATGCCACCCAGCCGAAGATAATCATCCAACGCTTTGCGCAGTTGTGCAGTCTCGACGGTAGTCATCCGCCCGATGGGTGGGATTGGATCACCGCGAAAGGTAAGGAATTCCTTGAAGGAGAATGGAAATAATTCGATGGGTACATAGCGCCCGGTCAAACGCGTACCCAACTCTCTGCTGAGCAAAGCAGCATTCGAGCCGGTGATGTAAAACTTGAAGCCCTGATCCATGAAACGCCGCACAAAGTGTTCCCAC